>CAZVIG010000076.1:0-8022 GCA_964627395.1 uncultured Sedimenticola sp. | reverse complement strand
AGTCGTCACGAGGCCAGTCATGCGCACATCCAATCGGGAACTGAGGGAATGGGTCTATGCCGCCGAGTCGCGGATCCACGGCACCGGGCTGTTCGCGGCCCGGCCGATCCGCAAGGGCGAGTACATCGGAACCTACTGGGGGCCGGAGGCGAAGCGCAACGGCACCTATGTGCTGTGGGTGTACGAAGGCGAGGACGAGGCGAGCGCGGTGGGGCGCAGCGGGCGCAATCTGCTGCGTTATCTGAACCATTCCCGGGAGTGCAACACCGCCTTCGACGGCTTCGATCTCTACGCCCTGCGCGACATCGCCCAGGACGAGGAACTCACCTTCGACTATCTCGAGTCGGACTTTGACTGAGCAGCGCGACCGGCTGTTCGACCGCCCCGGCGCGGTCGGCGATTTCGTGTTCGACGCCGCGGTGGCGCGGGTCTTTCCCGACATGATCTCGCGCTCGGTGCCGGGCTACGCGGCCATCGTCAACATGATCGGGCTGCTCACCCGGCAGCACGCCCAGCCGGGCAGTCGCCTCTACGACCTGGGCTGCTCCCTGGGGGCGGCCAGCCTGGCGATGGCTGAGGGCCTGAGCCATGACGACTGCGAGATCGTGGCGGTGGACAATGCGCCGGCGATGCTGGAGCGGGCCCGCGGCCACGCGGCGAACGCCCCGCGACCGATTTGCTTCGTGGAGGGCGACATCCGCGACCAGCCCATCGAACGGGCCTCGGTGGTGGTGCTCAACTTCACCCTGCAATTCCTGCCGCGCGAGGACCGAGCCGCTCTGCTGCGGCGCATCCGCGAGGGCCTGCTGCCCGGGGGTATCCTGATCCTGTCGGAGAAGATCGCCGGCGAGACGCCGGAGGAGGATGCCCTGCTCACCGAGATGCATCACGCCTTCAAGCGCCAGCAGGGCTACAGCGAGCTGGAGATCGCCCAGAAGCGCGCCGCCCTGGAGCGGGTACTGCTGCCCGAACCGCTGTCGCTGCACCGGCGGCGCCTGCGCGAGGCGGGTTTTTCGCGCGCCGATCTGTGGTTCCAGTGCTTCAATTTCGCCTCCATCCTGGCGCGCGCATGATCGACCAGGCTGCGGCGCAGGCGATGCTCTCAGAGGCTGGCCTGGGTGTCTGGGCGGACCGCCTGCCGGACCAGCTCGCGGCCCTGCGTCCCCATGGGGACTGGCCGCGCTGGAAGGCGGCGCTGGCCGCCATGCCACGGCCCTTCACCGAGCGGGTGGTGCTGGACGCCGACCGGGTGGAGGTGGGCGACGAGGCATCGCTCGATGCCGAGGGGCGCGGGCGGCTGCGCGAGGCGCTGATGGCGCTGCATCCCTGGCGCAAGGGACCCTGGCGGTTGCATGGGGTGCACATCGACAGCGAATGGCGTTCCGACTGGAAGTGGGCGAGGGTGGCCCCGCATCTGGCGCCGCTGGGAGGGCGCCGGATCCTGGACGTGGGCTGCGGCAACGGGTACTACGCCTGGCGCATGCTGGGCGCCGGCGCGGCGCAGGTGATCGGGATCGACCCCACCCAGCTCTTTCTGGCCCAGTTCCAGGCGGTCGCCGGCCTGGTGGCCGCCTCCAGCCAGGCGGCGCTGCTGCAGCGGATCCTGCATCTCCCCCTGGGCATCGAGGCCGTGCCGTCCGGTCTGTCGGCTTTCGACACGGTGTTCTCCATGGGGGTGCTCTATCACCGGCGCTCGCCCATCGACCATCTGATCGCCTTGCGCGACGCCCTGCGGCCCGGTGGCGAGCTGGTACTGGAGACCCTGGTGGTGGAGGGTGGTCCGGACACCGTGCTGGTGCCCGAGGGCCGCTATGCGCGGATGCGCAACGTCTGGTTCATTCCCAGCGTCCTGGCCCTGGAGGGTTGGCTGCGGCGCGCGGGCTTCCGCGAGGTGCGCACCGTGGATGTGAGCGTGACCCAGGTCGAAGAACAGCGCGCCACCGACTGGATGCGCTTCGAATCCCTTGCAGATTTTCTGGATCCTGCCGATAGAACCCGCACCATCGAAGGGCATCCAGCACCGCGCAGGGCCGTGGTGCTGGGCAACAGAGCGGAGTGAGCAGTCATGGCATCGAGGGCCAGGTTCTACATCGGGCAGATCGTCTTTCACCGGCGTCTCGCCTATCGCGGCGTGGTGGTGGACGCTGATCCTGAATACAGCGGCAGCGATGCCTGGTACGAGTCGGTGGCGCGCAGCCGCCCGCCGCGCCACGAGCCCTGGTACCGGGTCCTGGTGGACGGCACCGAGCACGAGACCTATGTGGCGGAACGCCATCTGGCGCCGGATCCCAGCGGCGCGCCCATCTGCCATCCGGAGCTGGAGCAGGTGTTCCAGGGTTTCTCTGGAGGGCGCTATTGCCTGAACACCCACTGAGCCATTGGCGGTTTCTTGCGGTAGTCCCCGACGGTGCGCGCTGAGCCCACTGATGCCGGTGCCTGTCATGCGACCGGTTCGGACGAGGTGGATTCCAGATATTCGACGAAGGCGTCCTCGGGAAGGGGGCGACTGAACAAGAATCCCTGAAAGAGACGGCATCCCTGCTTCTGCAGCAGCATGAATTGCTGCTGGTTTTCGACACCTTCTGCCACGACGTCGAGTCCCAGGTTGTGGGCCATCTCAATGATCGATACGGCGATGGCGCGGTCGTTGCGGTTGTCGACGATGTGATCGACGAAGGACTTGTCGATCTTGAGTTCGTCGAGAGGGAATTCCTTGAGATAACGCAGGGACGAATAACCGGTGCCGAAGTCGTCGATCGACAGGCGGAAGCCGTAGTCCTTCAACGCATGCATCGCCTGCATCGTCGTTTCGATATCCTCGACCATGGCTTCTTCGGTGATTTCCAGAATGACGCGAGCGGGGTCGATGCTCGTTGCGTCGGCCCTGTCGATCACCTGGTCCACGAATCCCGGGGCCAGAAACTGGCGTGCGGACACGTTGACCGCGATGCTCGACAGTCCGTGACGGGAAAACAGGTGATCCTTTTCGGCGACCAGGGTGAATGCCGCGTCCAGGACCTGCTGTCCGATTTCCACGATGAGCCCGGTCTCCTCGGCCACCGGAATGAACAGGCCCGGTGGGACCAGCGTGCCGTCCTCCTGTTCCCATCGAACCAGCGCCTCGGCCGAACGCACCCGGGTGCTCCTGTCGACCTTGGGTTGATAGTGCAGGACGAAACTGCGCTGCCGGATGGCGAGATGGAGCTGGCGTTCGATCTCCAGTCGCTGATCGATTCGCTGCTGCATTTCGGGATGGAAAACCATGACACGGTTACGGCCGTGTGCCTTCGCCTCGCGCAGCGCGTTGTCAGCCTGCTTGAGCAGGAGTTCGCAGTTGCAGTCTTCATCGCCGAATATCGCAACGCCTATGCTCGCGGAGATCCGGTACCGCTTGCCGGACAGCGAAATCTCTTTGGAGATCTCGTGCAATAGTTTATCTGCCAGTTCGCAGACGGTTTTCTCGATTTCCTCTTTTTCGCACTGGAGCCCGTTCAGCAGGATGACGAACTCGTCGCCGCCGATACGCGCGATGACATTGCGTTCGTTCTCCGGGTAGTCGAGGACGTGGCACAGCCTGGCCGCGACCTCGATCAGAAGCTGGTCTCCGATGGAATGACCCAGCGATTCATTGACGACCTTGAAATGATCGAGATCGATGAACAGCAGTGCCCCATGCTGTTCCCCCAGGCGGCATGAAGGGTTCTTTTCCTTCAGGTGCTTTTCCAGGAACCTGCGGTTGGGGAGCTGGGTCAGGGGATCATGAAAGGAGAGGCGGCGAATATGGGAGTATGATGTGTTGATCTCCCTGCGCATGCGGTTGAACGCATCCACCAGCGCGCTGAATTCGTCGTTTCTGGTCCAGTGGTTTTCCTTTCGGAGCAGTTTGAGTTCATCCTGGGGCTGTCCCAACCTGAGGCGGGCGGCATACTGCTGGATGGTGGACAGGTGTCGCGATATGAGCCACCACACGATGAAGATGATGAAGATCGAAACGACGAAGGTCTTTATGGTCTGGGTGACCAGGATGTAGCCGACTTTCTGCAGCAGATCGTGATACAGGTTCTCCAGCGTGGAGACGATGGTCAGATGACCGAGGGGGTGGTCCTTGCCGTTTTCACTGTATTTCAGCTCTACGCGTTTGATCCGATAGTTCTGCTGAGGCCGGCGGCCGCGTCCCAGCAGTGGCTTGCCGTTCTCGTCGGTGATTTCCAGGAATACGATGTCCTTGTTCTGCAGGATGCCGTCGAGCATCAACCCGATGGAGTCGAGGTTCAGCATCCAAAGATTCTCTTCCAGCGCCTTCTGGGTGGTCCGGGTGATCTCTTCTACCTGCCGTTCGATGCCGGCGACGCCATGGCGGTAATCGAGATAAAGCTGAAGAGAGGTGAAGAACAACGTGATCGCGGAGCTGAACGCCAATACATAGAGGACGGTTCTGCGCGCGAGTTTGCTTTTGAACAGAAAGAGCAGATTTTTCATGGAGTAATGCACCGAGTGCCATCGGCGCCTGGTGCACTGGTTGCAAGGTGGCGGTGGGAGGGGACTCCGAGACTCATTTTCCCTGCCGTTTGTTCAGACGATCTTCCATGGTCTTCAGGTATTTGTCGATGATTGCCTGGTAGCTGCCGTCCCGTTTCATCTGCATCAGAACCCGGTTGATTTCTGGAATGCGAGAGGCGAAGGGCGAGTCCTTTCGGATCAGCAGGGAATAGGGGAGTTCGGCCAGGGTGGAGGAGGCCGGAACGATGGATTCGAGTTTCTCCGCGTATGGGACGCCCTGCTCGATACGTTTCTGGATCTTCATGGCTCCGGCATATCTGCCCATCACGAAGATGTCCACGCGTCCTTCGGCCAGCATGCGGATCCCGGAATCGAAATTCGGCACCCAGATGACATCGAGGCCGGCGAAATTTTCCTCGCTCCATCCGGAGCCGATGGTTTCAACGATTCTGAAGCCTCGCAGGTCGTCGATGCTTCGAATCCTGCGGATCGCGTCGATACGAGGATTGTCGATACGGGCGAATGCGCGTTCGCTCACCACGTAGATGGGGTCCGTGGCCACGAAATACTTGCGGCGTTCCTTCGTCAGGGCGGTGATCATGCCATCGCCCTTGCCCTCGATGACGTACTTCTGGGCCCGCTTCCACGGATAGACCTCCACTGTCAGCGGAATGCCCAAGCGCTGGAAGATCGCCTCCATCAGTTCACGATAGATGCCGGCAGGCCTGCCGTGCTCATCGCGGTAGATGAAAGGGAAATAGTCCTCGTCATCGATCCAGCGAAACGGGCTGGTCGAGTCGTTGCTGGATCCTGCCCCCGCTGTCGAAGACAGCAGTAGGAGGAGCATGGCCAGGATGGCGGCGGAGGCGTGGAGACCAGAGCGACAGTTCATGTTCGACCCCCCGAATCCTTCAGGCGGCATGGTGTAACCGATCAGAAAGTATACAGCCAGCGGCGACTTCGCCCGGAATTTTGTGATACGGCTCCGGTATCCCCGTCACTTCCTGAGGATGGATGCCGGCAGTCGATTCCCCAGTTCCGAACCGATCCGGTGTGGGACGATTGGACCCTACCGGTATCGTGGCACGAATAGCCATGCGTCTGGCGAGGGAGTCTCTGGGCATGGTGATTCGGATGGTCGCCCCGGCTCGTTATCGACCTCGGTTTCAGGGACTTGAGCGGCAGCAACGCTGACCGCCGGGGGATGGCGGCCCGGCGGGTGCAAAAAGGTTCGATAATGTGGATTGCGGCGGGGCACGCCAGATTCCCCGGGCCGTCAGGCGGGTCGATGCCGCCGCCTGATACGAATCCATCACGCGCTTCGCAGTCTTCAGATGACCGGGGGCAAGCCTGTGGCCGCAACAGGCGTCACCGGCCTGATGCGGGCTAGTGATAACTGCGCATCTGCCCCACCAGCACGCCCTGGATGCGTACCTGGGAGGCGTGGTAGCGCAGCGGTTCCATCTGGCTGTTGGCGGGGTGCAGGACGATCTCGTCGCCTTTTTTCTCGAAGCGCTTGAGGGTGGCCTCCTCGTCGTCCACCAGGGCCACCACGATTTCGCCATTGCGTGCCTGGTCCCGCTGTTCGATCACCACCCAGTCGCCGTCGAGGATGCCCTCGTCGATCATGGAGTCTCCCTTCACCTGCAGCACATAACAGGGGTTGGGGGTGCGCAGCATGGGGGGCACCGGGATGGTGTCGGGATTGGCGACCGCTTCGATGGGCTGGCCGGCGGCGATGCGGCCGTACAGCGGCAGTTCCTCCAGGTCGCTGCCCTGGGGGGCGCTGTCGTTGGCGGCCTGTTCCACCAGGCGGATGCCGCGGCGCAGGTTGTTCATGGGCTCCACCAGGCCGGCCTCCACCAGCGCCTGGATCTGCTTGTGCAGCGAGCCGCGGGACTTCAGCCCCAGTGCCCGGCACAGCTCGTCCAGGGTGGGGGGATGGGGCATGCGCGGCAGGTTCTCGCGCAGGTAGTCGTAGATCTCCTGCTGACGTCGGGTGAGGGTGGGGGGCATGGGGCTCCTCCGGTTCTATTCAGGTTCTACCCGATTATAGAACAGGAGGAGAACTTGTCCAGGGATCACTCGGGGAGGGTCACCACGTAGCCGGCACCGTCGGCGGCGGGCAGGCAGCGGGCGATGCGCCCGGCGCGCCGCGCCGCCAGCAGATGGCGCCCCAGCGGCTGGAACAGGGTCTCGCGGCCGTCGCCGGCCGGCGGCGGAAAGCGGAACAGCAGGGTCTCGCCGGCGGCCGCATCGGCGAGTGCGGCGTCCACCGCAGCCAGTGCGGCCTCGGGGGCGTCGTCGGCCAGTTCCAGGGTGCGGTCCACGGCACCCGGCGCCAGGGCCAGGTTCTCCAGCGGGTTGGAGGGAAAGTGAGGCATTGAGCAAACCAATTCTGCAACGGGGTCGGTGCGCCTATATTAGGCCTCGAACAGTGTGCTTCAATAGCACCCTGTCAACACCACGGAGCGCACATGGGTACAGCCTACGACGTGATCGTCATCGGAACCGGTCCCGGTGGCGAGGGTGCCAGCATGAAGCTGGCCAAGCAGGGACTGCGGGTGGCCACCATCGAGGCCCAGGACAAGGTCGGCGGCAACTGCACCCACAAGGGCACCATCCCCAGCAAGGCGCTGCGCCACGCCATTCAGTTGCTGGCCGATTACCGTCACCATCCGCTGTTCGAGCACACGGTGGCGACCATGGACGTGGGCTGGCCCGACCTGCTGCGCACTTCGGCGCAGGTGATCGACCAGCAGGTGAGCATGCGGCACCGTTTCTATACCCGCAATCGGGTGGATCTGTATCACGGGCGTGCGCGCTTCCTCGATCCGCACCGGGTGGAGATCGAGCGTGCCGGCGGCGAACGCCAGGTGCTGGAGGCGGCGCATTTCGTGATCGCCACCGGCTCGCGCCCCTATCGGCCGCCGGACATCGATTTCTCGCATCCCTGCGTGGTGGACAGCGACACCGTGCTGGAGCTGGATCGCACGCCGCGTTGCGTGACCATCTACGGGGCGGGGGTGATCGGCTGCGAGTATGCCTCCATCTTCGCCAACCTCGACGTCAAGGTGAACCTGGTCAACACCCGCGACCGGCTGCTCTCCTTCCTCGACGACGAGATCACCGACGCCCTCGGTTATCACCTGCGCGAGCAGGGGGTGGTGGTGATCCACAACGAACACTACGAACGGGTGAGCTGCGGCGACGGCGAGGTGACGCTGCACTGCGCCTCGGGGCGCCAGGTGAAGTCCGACCTGTTGTTCTGGGCCAACGGCCGCACCGGCAACACCGACGGCCTGGGGCTGGAGGCGCTGGAGATCGCGGTCAACTCACGCGGCCAGGTGGAGGTGGACGAGCAGTTCCGCACCGCGCAGCCGCACATCTATGCGGTGGGCGACGTCGCCGGGCCGCCGGCGCTGGCCAGCGCCAGCTATGACCAGGGGCGCTTCGTGGGGCAGCTCATCGCACGCGGCGAGGTGGACTACCAACTGGTGAAGGACGTCCCCACCGGCATCT
>CAZVIG010000075.1:0-8060 GCA_964627395.1 uncultured Sedimenticola sp. | reverse complement strand
GCCTCGCCTCCATCCGCGCACGCAGCATGGTGGCCCGCAACGACGACTGAGATGGCCGGCGAGGCCTGGGTGGGCCTGATGTCGGGCACCAGCATGGACGGCATCGACGCCGTGCTGGTGCGCTTCGACGGCGACCGTCCGCACATCCTCGCCTCCCGCCTGTTCCCCTGGCCGGCGGCCACTTGCGAACGCCTGCGCAGGGCCGCGTCGGGCGAGCCCCTCGCGGCTGGCGAACTGGCCGCCCTGGACAGCGAGGCGGGCGAGGTGCTGGCGCAGGCCGCGCTGGCGGTGATGGCCGACTCTCCTCTGCCGGTACGCGCCATCGGCAGCCACGGCCAGACCCTGGCCCATGCCCCCGACGCCGAGCACCCCGCCACCCTGCAGATCGGCAACCCGGCCCTGATCGCCGAACGCACCGGGGTCACCACGGTGGCGGACTTCCGGCACCGCGACATCGCCGCCGGCGGCCAGGGCGCGCCGTTGGTTCCGGCCTTCCACGCAGCCCTGTTCCGCACCCCGGAGGAGGACCGGGCGGTGCTCAACCTGGGCGGCATCGCCAACCTCACCTTGCTGCCCGCCTCGCCCGAGATACCGGTCTCGGGCTTCGACACCGGCCCCGCCAACTGCCTGCTGGATCTCTGGGCGCGCCGTCACCTGGGCCAGGATCACGACGCCGACGGCGCCCTGGCCGCGCGCGGCCGGGTCCTGCTCGAACTGCTGCAGCGCCTGCGCGAGGACCCCTACTTCGCCGCCGTGCCGCCCAAGAGCACCGGCACCGACCACTTCTCCGGGGAGTGGCTGGCGCAGCGTCTGGCAGGCATCGAGGCCCCACCGGAGGACGTGCAGGCGACCCTGGTGGCGCTCACCGCCGAGACCGTGGCCGAGGCCCTGCGCAGCACCCTGCCTTCGGCGCGACGCCTGCTGGTGTGCGGTGGCGGGGTGCACAACCCGGTGCTGATGCAGGCGCTGGAGAAGCGGCTGCCCTGTCCGCTGCAATCCACCGCGGCACAGGGGCTTGATCCCGACTGGGTGGAGGCGACCGCCTTCGCCTGGCTGGCGCGCCGCACCCTGCAGGGACTGCCAGGCAATCTGCCGACGGTCACCGGAGCCGCAGGGCCGCGGGTGCTGGGGGCCGTCTATCCGGCCTAGATAAGGCAACCACAGAGGTAACAGAGTTCTTCGGGCCGTCACTGTCGGCTCTGAAGGCCCTTCCACACCGAGAAAAGCCCACCCCTTCCGACACGGAAACCTCCGTGATCTCGGTGTCCTCTGTGGTGGTTCCCCACGCTGACAGCAAACGCAAAGGCCCCGGCGGTCGCCCGCCGGGGCCTTGGATCCAGACCGAACCGGGACCGGACTCAGACCGAGAAGGAAGACCCGCAGCCGCAGGTGGTGGTGGCGTTGGGGTTGCGGATCACGAACTGGGCGCCCTGCAGGCCCTCGGTGTAGTCCACCTCGGCGCCCATCAGGTACTGGATGCTCATGGGGTCGATGAGCAGCTTGACCCCGTCGGTCTCCACCACCTCGTCGCCCTCGTTGACGTTCTCGTCGAAGGTGAAGCCATACTGGAAGCCGGAGCAACCCCCTCCCTGCACATAGATGCGCAGCATCAGGTCGGGATTGCCTTCCTCGGCGATCAGCTCGGCGACCTTCTTCGCGGCGGCGGAGGTGAACACCAGCGGGGCGTCGGTTTGTTGGGCTGCTTCGCTCATGACGATGATCCTGTGCTGTGGATGGCGGGGCCAAAAGACCCCGGGGCTGGGGAAAGTATGCTTATCCCGAGCAAATCGGTCAACTATCCCGCTTGCGGGGTTTCTTCGGCCTCCTCCTCGCCGTCGCCGTCGTAGCCGAGCATGCGCGGTTCCTGCTCCTCGCTGTGCACGAGCTGGCCGTTCACCTCGGCCCCCATCGCCATCTCCAGCAGCCGGTAGTAGACGGTGCCGGTCACCTTGGCCTGGGAAGCCAGTTCCACCCGCTCGTTGGCATATACGTCGCCGACCACGGTGCCGTTGAGGATCAGCACATCCACCCGCACGTCGCCCTCGATGGCGCCCTGCTCGCTGACGGTGAGCGAGGAGACGCCCTCGTCACGCCCGCTGACGTTGCCCACCACCTTGCCGTCGAGATGCAGCCCCCCCTCGAAGGCGATGTCGCCGGTGATCTCCGTATCCTTGCCGATCACGGTGGATACCTTGGGTGCTTTGAAGCGTTTTCTTGCCATTGCAGATTCCTCTCAGCCTGCCGGCCATTCGATGCGTCGTTCGAACGGCTTGAACCGCTTGCCCTCGGGCCTGCCCTTCACCACCAGGGCGCGGGGCCGGATGCCCTCCGGCAGGGTCAGAACCCCCTCGAACCGCTGGTAGTGCTTGAAGCCCATCTTGATGGGGTCCTTCAGCCCCAGCTTCTCTTCCTTCAGGGTGATCTTCTTGCCGTCCCGCTCCCCCTCCAGCGCCAGTCGGATGCGGCCGGTGACCCGGTCGTTGCCCTTGTCGCGCTTGGAGACCAGGAAGCTGAAGGCGTACTGTCGATCCTTGCCTTCTCTGGGTGTCAGCTTCGCCTCGCTGACCTCCAGGGCCGTCACCTTGCCGGAGATCAGGCTCTCCAGAAAGGCGACCCGTTTGCGCAACGCCGCCCGCTCGGACTGCAGGCGGCCCAGTTCCTCTCGCACCGTGGCCACCGCGGCCTTGTCGATCTGGCTGGCGCGCTGGTAGCGGGCGGCCAGCTCGCGCTCGTTCTCCAACGACTGCTGCAGCTCGCTCACCCGCTGCTCCAGCGCGGCGATGCGCGACTGCGAGGCCTCGGCAAAATAGCCCGCATTCTGCTGGCCGCGGTCGTAGGCCAGCCAGGCGACCCCGGCCAGCAGCGCCAGGCCGAGCAGCCAGGGCAGCAGCGGCCGCCGTCCCGGCTGGACGATCTTCGGCGTCTTGATCGGTCCCGACGGCATGGCCTGTCTGTTCCGCTCAGGGCGAGAGCGCCACCTGGCGCAGGCCGGTGGTCTCGTCCAGGCCGAACATCAGGTTCATGTTCTGCACCGCCTGCCCGGCCGCCCCCTTGACCAGGTTGTCGATCACCGACAGCACCACCACGGTGTCGCCTTGACCGGGACGGTGCACCGCGATGCGGCACTGGTTGGCGCCGCGCACGCTGCGCGTCTCGGGGTGCGCACCGGCAGGCATCACGTCCACGAAGGGCTCGTCGCGGTAGCGCGCCTCGAACAGCGCCTGGAGGTCCGCATCGCCGGTGAGGCGCGCATACAGGGTGGCGTGGATGCCGCGGATCATGGGCACCAGATGGGGCACGAAGGTGAGTCCCACCTCGCTGCCGGCGACCTCGCCCAGGGTCTGGCGGATCTCGGGCAGATGGCGATGACCAGGCACCGCATAGGCCTTGAAGCTCTCGCCCACCTCGCCCATCAGCATCGCGGCATTGGCCCCGCGGCCCGCGCCGCTGACCCCGGACTTGCAGTCGGCCACCAGGCTGCCGGCATCCACCAGCCCTGCCTCCACCAGCGGCAGCAGGCCCAGCGCGCTGGCGGTGGGATAGCAGCCGGGGTTGGCCACCAGGCGGGCGTCGCGGATCCGCTCGCGGTGCCGCTCGGGCAGGCCGTACACCGCCTCGGCCAGCAGCTCGGGGCAGGCGTGCGGCATCCCGTACCACTGCTCCCACACGGCCGGGTCACGCAGCCGGAAGTCGGCGGCCAGATCGATCACCCGCACGCCGGCATCCAGCAGCGCCGGAACCGACTGCATGGCGGTGCCGTTGGGGGTGGCGAAGAACACCAGATCGCAGCCCGCCAGGGTGTCGGGATCGGGCTCGCTGAAGGCCAGGTCGATGTGGCCGCGCAGGCTCTCGAACAGCTCGCTGACCGGACGCCCGGCCTCGGAGCGGGAGGTGATGGCGCGCAGCTCCACCTCGGGGTGGGCCACCAGCAGGCGCAGCAGCTCCACCCCGGTATAGCCGGTGCCGCCGACGATGCCGACCTTGATCATGCTTGCCTCTTGGAGGGTTGGAAACGTGGCCCGTATCTTACCGCCCGCGCCGCGCGCTGTCCGGATCGGTTAAGATCCGCCTCCCTGCAACCAACGGGCAAGCCCATGCGACGTCATCTGCGCCGGTCCGGCCGCAAGCTGTTCTCGCCCAAGGCCTGGAAGGTCCGCCTGGTGTTCTGGGCGGGCGCGGTGTTCATCGGCCTGGTGTGCGCCCTGCTGGCGAAGCTGGCCGAGCATGCCAACGACGCCTTCCTGACGCTGGCCCATCAGTACCCGCTGGCGCCGCTGGTGATCACCCCCCTGGGCATGACCCTGATCGCCTGGCTGACGGTGCGTTTCTTCCCCGGCTCCCAGGGCAGCGGCATCCCGCAGGCGATCGCGGCGCTGCGCATCCCCGGCAAGTCGGCCATCCTGTCGCTGCGCATCGCGGTGGGCAAGCTGGTGCTGGTGCTGCTGGGGCTGCTCGCGGGCGGCTCCATCGGCCGCGAGGGGCCCTCGGTGCACATCGGGGCTTCGATCATGTTCAGCCTCGGACGGCTGGTGCGCTTTCCGCCCCATTACATGGAGCGCGGCCTGATCCTGGCCGGCGGCGCGGCCGGGGTTGCGGCCGCCTTCAACACCCCGCTGGCGGGCATCATGTTCGCCATCGAGGAGATGAGCCGCAGCTTCGAGCATCGTACCAGCGGCATCGTCACCGTGGCGGTGGTGCTGGCGGGGGTCACCGCGCTCGGCGTGCTCGGGCCCTATCTCTACTTCGGCCAGGTGCACACCCCGCTCTCGACCCCGCTGCTCCAGCTCTGGGCGGCGGTGCTGATCTGCGGCGTCGGTGGGGGCCTGTTCGGCGGCCTGTTCGGGGCCCTGCTGGTGAGCGGCAGCCAGCGTATCGCACCGATTGCGCGGCGCTTCCCGCTGCGGGTGGCCTTCGGCTTCGGCCTGCTGCTGGCATTGATCGCCCTGGTCTCGGACTATTCCGCCTCGGGCACCGGCTATGCCGAGGCGAAGGCGATCCTCGCCGGCGAGGCGGCCTACGACCCCTGGTATAGCCTGGCCAAGTTCAGCGCCACCCTGGCGTCCTATCTGACCGGCATTCCGGGCGGGATCTTCGCGCCCTCGCTGGCAGCCGGCGCCGGAGTGGGCGCCGATCTGGGCCACTGGCTGCCGGTGGCGCCGCTCTCGGTGATGATCCTGCTCGGCATGGTGGGCTATTTCTCGGGCGTGGTACAGTCACCCCTGACCGCCTTCGTGATCGTCACCGAGATGACCGCCGAGAGCAACATGCTGCTGCCGCTGCTGGCCACCGCCTTCATCGCCCACGGCGCCTCGCAACTGGTCAACCCGCGCCCGCTGTATCACACGCTGGCGCAGGCATTTGTCGGAAACGAGCGCAAAAAGCGAACTTCCGGCGGCGATCTGCGGTCAAATGCCGGGAACGACACCAGATAAGGAGCCATTGCCATGGAAGCCGTGCAGACGATCGCGCTGATGATGGGCAGCGCTTGGGCCTCGGGCATCAACCTGTATGCCACGGTGCTGGTGCTGGGCTGGATGGGCAGCACCGGTCAGGTGGACCTGCCGCCGGCGCTGGAGATCCTCACCGAGCCCTCGGTGATGTTCGCCGCCGGCCTGATGTATTGCGTGGAGTTCTTCGCCGACAAGGTGCCCGGCGTGGACACCGGCTGGGACGCCATCCACACCTTCATCCGCATACCCGCCGGCGCCATCATGGCCGCAGGCGCGGCCCAGGGGCTGGACGTGGGTCCGGCGGCCGAGCTGACCGCCCTGCTGCTTGGGGGGGCCCTGTCGGCCACCAGCCACGCCACCAAGGCGGGCACCCGGGTGCTGATCAACACCTCCCCGGAGCCGGTGAGCAACTGGACCGCCTCCATCACCGAGGACCTGGCGGTGATCGGCGGCCTCTGGGCCTCGCTCAACCACCCTTATTTCTTCCTCGGCGCGCTGGCGGTGTTCCTGCTGGTGGTGGCCTGGCTGCTGCCCAAGATCTGGCGCGCCATCAAACGGGTGTTCCGCGCGGTGCGCCGCTGGTTCACCGGCGCACCGGACGACAAGCCCACCCACAACCCCGCCGAGGAGTTCGAGCAACGCCGCCACGACGTGCTGCGCGAACTCTACGAGGACAAGTCCGGCAACACATGAGACCACCGCACGGCAGGCGACTGTGGGCCCTGTTCGGGGTCATCGCCCTGGCCGCCCTGGGGGCCTGGGCGCTGTCCGACCGCCGCCCCGTCCTGCCGCCGCTGACCCTGGCCCTGACCGACGGCGGCACCCTGGCGCTGCAGACCCTGCGCGGCCGCCCCCTGGTGATCGACTACTGGTCGGTGGACTGCCCCGTCTGCCTCGAGGACATGCCCCGACTCGCCGCCCTCTACCCGGAACTGCAGCGGCGCGGCGTGACCCTGCTGGGGGTGAACATCCCGCAGGATCCGCCGCCGGCCATCATGGCCATGGCGAAGCGCCTGCAGGTGCCCTGGCCCCTGGCCATGGACCCGCGCGGCGAGCTGGCCGCGGCCCTGCGGGGGGTGCACATCACCCCCACCCTGATGATTTTCGACCGGGACGGACGCCTGGTCACCCGCCTGCACGGGCGCCTGCAGCCGCAACGGCTGCTGGCCCTGCTCGACGACATCCAGAAGAGGTGAGACCCCATGTGGCTGAAGGCCTGGCATCTGATCGGCATGGTGACCTGGTTCGCCGGCATCTTCTACCTGCCGCGGCTGTTCGTGTACCACGCCATGGCGGAGGACGCGATCTCCATCGAACGCTTCAAGGTGATGGAGCGCAAGCTGTACTACGGCATCATGACCCCGGCGGGGATCTTCACCCTGTTCTTCGGCCTGTGGATGCTCTACGACTACGCCTGGGCGGCCTGGGGCGGTCAGTGGTGGCTCACCATCAAGCTGATCCTGATCGCCGGCCTGGTGGCCTACCACCTCTATTGCGGCAAACTGCTCGAGGACTTCCGAGAGGACCGCAACCGCCACTCACACGTCTGGTACCGCTGGTTCAACGAGATCCCGGTGCTGGCCCTTATCGCCATCGTCCTGCTGGCGGTGCTCAAGCCTTTCTGAGCACGAGGCAGCCTTGTGCGTCGGGCCGGCAATTGCGTTAGCGCAACACCCCCCAACCCTGGGCATCCAACACATTCCAAATGGTACGTCTTGTCCGTGGATCGATCCAGGCGTCCAAGGTGCCGAGCCCCCGGGTCCTCCAACCAGGAGGATTGGGCTCGAAGATGGCCAGACAGCGGCCGGCAGGAAAGTGGCGACTCGGGTAGAGAATACCGTCGATGCGGCGCTTACGGGTCCGACAACTATGAAACCATGCGGCCCATTGCTGGGGCAGGGCACGTTTCGGATAGGTATTGATCGTCCCGTCCAGGTTGAGCCTGGCCACACCACCCCCGACCAGATCGACCACCGTCAGGTTCCGATAGGGGCGTATCTGCCAGAGCTGTCGATGTCGCAGATCCGAGAGGGACAGCGTTTTGTCATCGGTTGGAGGAAATCGCTGCGCGATGCCATGACCATAGGTCTCGGCGAAAGCACAATCCACCGAGTCGGCAAGGTAGAGCACCCCGAACTTACCACTTGGATCGTCGAAGCGGTTCTTCGCCGTGCGGCCGTAGTGAATGGGGCTGTCGTGATGGCTGGCGCAGATTCTGTACCACACCTGTTAGGCGACGATCTGGATACGCGGAATGCGATCACAGTGCCTGCGCAGCTCCGGCGGTGGTTTCAGGCTCACGCCGCCCCGTGCTCCCCATCCTGCTCGGCCAGTTCCAGTACCCGCTCGACGCGCCGCGGATCGCCCGAAGCCAAAGCCTCCGCCAAGGTTTCGCCGTCTTCATCCCGACTGAGCAGAAAGCTCACCTGGCGCACCGCGCTGGCGTCGAGCGCCTCGAGCACCTGGGGCAACCGGGGCAGAGTCCCCGTCTCCGCAAACTGCACTGCCGGGAAGCGCCAACGCCCGCCCTGCTTGAAAGCGATGAGCTGCCCTCTGCGCCGCCTGGAACTGGGCATGGGCCGCCTGCCCGGGTGACTGCCCCAGCGCGTT
>CAZVIG010000074.1:0-8113 GCA_964627395.1 uncultured Sedimenticola sp. | reverse complement strand
ACCATCCAGATCGAGCCGCATGACTACATGGCCGAGCTGTTCGACGCCATCGCGCGCGCCAACACCATCCTGATCGACTTCGCGCGCGATGTCTGGGGCTACATCTCCCTGGGTTACTTCCGCCAGCGTACCGTGGCCGGCGAGGTGGGCTCCTCCACCATGCCGCACAAGGTCAACCCCATCGACTTCGAGAACGCCGAGGGCAACCTGGGGCTGGCCAACGCCCTGTTCGACCACCTCGCCGCCAAGCTGCCGATCTCCCGCTGGCAGCGCGACCTCACCGACTCCACGGTGCTGCGCAACATGGGAGTGGGCTTCGCCTATACCAGCATCGCCCTGCAGTCCCTGCTGCGCGGCCTCGGCAAGCTGGAGGCCGACGAACGGCGCCTGGCCGAGGACCTGCTGGCCAACTGGGAGGTGCTGGCCGAGCCGATCCAGACGGTGATGCGCCGCTACGGGATCGAAAAACCCTACGAGAAGCTCAAGGAGCTGACCCGCGGCCAGCGCGTGGACGAGGCGGCCCTGCAGGCCTTCGTGGACGGCCTGGACCTGCCCGAGGAGGCGAAGGCCGCGCTGCGCGCCCTCACCCCCCTTGGCTACATCGGCAACGCCGCCGAGCAGGCGAAGGCGATCTGAGCGACCGCTCCCATGTCTGGTAGCGACGACACTTCATTGTGAACCGCCACCCTTAAAGTAAGGCCGCCGTCTGGTCGATACTCCGGTGAGACTCACCCGGAGAGCGCACGGACGTGGCCCTGCCCCAGCACTACAAGACCAGTCACAAGGTACGCATCCCCGCCAGCGAACTGGAGCTGGGGATGTACGTGGCCGAGCTGGACCGCCCCTGGGAAGAGACCCCCTTCCTGTTCCAGGGCTTCACGCTGCGCAGCGAAGACGACATCCGCACCGTGCAGGCGCATTGCCGGCACGTGGTGGTGGACCGGCTCAAGTATGTGCGCATCGACCGGCGCCCGCACGAAGACAAGAAAAAACGCCGCCCCCGCACCCGCTACCGGGGCCGTGCCGACTTCTCCCCGCCCCCGGTGGAGGAGGCCCTGGAGCAGGCGGAGAAGACCTTCGACGAATCCAACCGCCTGGTGCGGGGCATCATGGACGACGTGCGCCTCGGCAAGGCGATCGATACCCCGGCGGCGCGCGAGGTGGTATCCACCTGCGTGGACAACATCCTGGAAAACCCGGATGCCATGACCCTGCTTACCCGCATCCGGCAGAAGGACGAGTACACCTCGGAGCACAGCCTCAGCGTGGCGGTGCTGTCGATCTCTCTGGGTCGTGCCCTGGGACTGGACCGCGAACGGCTCAACGAGTTGGGGCTGTGCGGCATGCTGCACGATATCGGCAAGATCATGACCCCGGACGCGGTGCTCAAGAAGCCCGGCCGCCTGACCCCTGAGGAGATGGAGGTGATGAAGGCGCACCCGGTGCACGGGCGCGACATCCTGCTCTCCACCGACGGAGTCACCGCCACCGCCCTGGACGTGGCCCACGCCCATCATGAACGGGTGGACGGCGGCGGCTACCCCCGCGGCCTCACCGCCGACCAGATGACGCTCTACACCCGTATCGTGGCGGTCACCGACACCTTCGACGCCATCACCAGCGACCGGGTGTACGACACCGGACGCACCCACATCGAGGCCTTCAAGATCCTCACCCAGGGCAGCGGCCGCCAATGGGACGGCAATCTGGTGACCCGCTTCATCCGCACCATCGGCATCTATCCGCCCGGTGCCCTGGTGGAACTGAGCGACGGCCACCTGGCCCTGGTGCTGGAGAGCAATCCCCGCTACCAGCTCCGGCCCAAGGTGCTGCTGATCCCTCCCGACGGCCGCAGCATCGATCGCGCCACGCTGCTCGACCTCGAAACCACGCTGCAGGACGCCCAGGGCAACCCGCTCACCATCGTGCGGGTGCTGCGTCCCCACGACGTGGGCGTGGACCTGCATGCGCTGCGCCAGAACGGCCTGTTCCGAAGCCTGCTCGAAGATCTTTGAGCGACGGCCTCCGCGTCTCCCCCAATAAAAAGCCCCGGCCAAGGCCGGGGCTTTCTTCAGGCAAGTCGCCCATAGGCGACCGGGCCGGTGCTTACTCCACCACGATTTCGACGCGGCGGTTCTTGGCGCGGCCCTCGCGGGTGCTGTTGTCCGCGACAGGCTGGCTCTCGCCCATGCCCTTGATGCTCAGGTTGGTGATGCCCTTGCTGGCCAGGTAGTCGGCCACGGCCTGAGCACGACGCTCGGACAGACGCTGGTTGTAGGCCTCCGGACCGGTGGAGTCGGTATGACCGATCACCAGGATCTTCTCCTCACCGTTGGTGGCCTTGATCTTCTCGGCGATCTTGTCCAGTTCCGCCATCATGGCCGGCTTCAGCTCGGCGCTGTCGAAGTCGAAGTGATCCACGGTGGTCTGGATGGTCACGTTCTCGATGATCTCGCAGCCGTCGCTGTTGACGCGCACGCCGGCCTTGGTGCCCGGGCACTTGTCCATGTAGTCGGCCACGCCGTCACCGTCGCTGTCCTTGGGACAACCGAAGGCGTTCACCGCCACGCCCTTCGGGGTGTTGGGGCACTCGTCCTTGCTGTCCACCACGCCGTCGCCATCCGAATCCTTGGGGCCTTCTTCCTTCATGGTGGCGTCGCCGCACTCGGGGATGGCGATCGCGAAGCCGCCCGGTGCCTTCACGCAATGGCCGGAACCGTCGACCACCACCTTGCCGTCGCTGTCCAGCACATAGGGGCCGTGCATGTCGTTGGATGCCGCCATGGCGGTGCCCGCACCACCCAGGGCCAGGCCCACGGCCAGCGCGATCATGGAAATCTTCTTTTCGGTTTGTTGGAACATGGATTTTCCTCCCCAATGTATTCCGAACGGACTCCCCCTGCTCGGGGAACGATTTCTGGCGCGCAGCCGTCACCAGTTGCGCTTCTGCGTCGCATTAGACCGACATGTGATACAAAGTTCAAGCCTTCGGGCAGTAATGTCGCCAAAATGCCACCGTTTCCACTGTCTAGCCAGCCCGACACAGGTCATGCAGAAAGTCGTCGCCCGACATCGATCCGCCCCCGACGGGACCCGCCTGCTCGCCGCAGCCGCCTGCGTGCTGGGCGCCGAGGCCCTGTTCGCCACCATGGGCGGGGCCATCCGCATCGCCGCCGGCGAGCTGGACAACGCCATGATCGTGTTCGGCCGCAACCTGCTGGGCGCATTGCTGCTGCTCGCCTGGCTGCTGGGGCGCGGCGGGCCTGAGCGGCTGCGCACCGCGGTGCCCGGCCTGCATCTGTTGCGCGCCCTGTTCGGCACCGGGGCCATGTACTGCTTCTTCTACGCCATCGCGCACATGCCGCTGGCCGAGGCGATGCTGCTCAAGCTCACCGCGCCGCTGTTCATCCCCTTCGTCGCCCTCGCCTGGCTGCGCGAGCCTCTGCCGCCCTGGATCCTGCCCTCCCTGGCGGCCGGCTTCGCCGGCGTCTGGCTGGTGCTGGACCCCGGCGGGGGCGACCCCGATCCAGTGGCCCTGGTGGCGCTCGCGGGCGGTCTGTTGGCCGCATTCGCCAAGGTGACGGTGCGGCGCCTGTCCCGTCACGATCCGCCCTCGTTGATCGTCTTCTATTTCGCCCTGGGCGGGCTGACCCTCTCCGTGGTGCCGCTGCCCTGGTACTGGCACACGCCCTCGCCCACCGCGGTCGCCTGGCTGGTCCTGGTCGGCCTGCTGGCCACCGCCGGCCAGCTCTTGCTCTCGCGCGGCCTGTCCCTGGCCCCGGCGGGCCGGCTGGCGCCTTTCTCCTTCTTCTCGGTGGTGTTCGGCGCCCTCCTGGGCTGGGCGTTCTGGGACGAGACGCTCACCGCCGCCACTCTCGGCGGCAGCCTGCTGATCCTGCTCTCGGTACTGCTCGCCGGCCTGCGAACGTCCGCACCGGCGCGACGCTCTCTGCCCGCGGAGTCCTCCCCGTGATCCCCCGCTTCGACTTCGGCGACCTCGGCCGCGCCGCCTTCCTGGACCGCTACTGGCAGCGACGGCCGCTGCTGCTGCGCGGCGCCATCGACCCCGATCTGCTGCAACTCGCCCCCGAAGAACTCGCCGGCCTGGCCTGCGAACCGGAGGTGGAATCCCGCCTGGTGCGGCAGCAGGGACCCGAGGACTGGTCGCTGCAGCATGGCCCCTTCGAGGAGGCCGACTTCGCCGCCCTGCCCGAGCGCGACTGGACCCTGCTGGTGCAGGACGTGGACAAGCACCTGCCGGAGGTGGCGCGGCTGCTGGAGGCCTTCGACTTCATCCCCGACTGGCGGCTGGACGACATCATGATCAGCTATGCCGCCGACGGTGGCGGCGTCGGCCCCCATACCGACAACTACGACGTCTTCCTGGTGCAGGCGGCGGGGCGGCGGCGCTGGCGCCTCAGCGATGCGGACTTCACGGATGAAGACCTGCTCCCCGACTGCCCGCTGCGCGTGCTGCGCCGCTTTCCGGTGAGCGAGGATCTGGTGCTGGAACCCGGCGACGTGCTCTATCTGCCGCCGCGGGTGGGCCACTGGGGCACCGCCCTGGGCGAGTGCATGACCTGGTCGGTGGGCATGCGCGGCCCCTCCGATCTGGAGCTGGCCTCCGCCTGGATCGCCCATCTGGGGGCCCGTGAACGTCCCCATCTGCAGGATCATGTCACCGGCGGCGACACCACGCCCGCCCGGCTGCAGGTTTCGGACCTGGCCGCCGCGCGCGAGCTGATCGCTGACATCGCACCGAAACAGGATGCCGACTTCGCCCGCTGGCTGGGGGCCTTCCTCACCGAGCCCAAGCCCGGCTTCGAGATCGAGCCGCCGGAGACGGCGCCCGATACCGCCACCCTGGCAGCCTGGCGAGCCGCCGGCCGGGTGCTGCTGCGCCATCCCTGGGCGCGTTTCGCCCTGGTCTCCCTGGACGAGCGACGTCTGGCGCTTGGCTGCCAGGGCGAGCCCCTGACCCTGCCGCGCGCCCTGGAACCGGCACTGGAGCGCATCGTGCAGCAACGGCGGCTGCCGCTGGACACCCTGCCCGTCCCTGCAGATGCCACCCTGCTCGACGACTGCCTGGCCGAGTTGCTCGCGCGCGGCTGGCTGATACCCGATGACTGAGTCCTTCGCCATCGAGACCGCCGACTGGCAGCGCCAGCGCGAGACCCTGCTGGGCATCCGCTTCGCAGTGTTCGTGGAGGAACAGGGGGTGCCGCCCGAACTGGAGGAGGACGCAGCCGACCCGCAGGCCCTGCACCTGCTGGCACGCAACGCCGCCGGCGAGGCGGTCGCCACAGCGCGCCTGCTGCCCGATGGCCACATCGGACGCATGGCGGTATTGCGTCCCTGGCGCGGCCGCGGCCTGGGCACCGCCCTGCTGCAACGCCTGCTGGCGATCGCCGCCGAACGCGGCCTGGAGGCGGTGCACCTCAACGCCCAGTGCAGCGCCGAGGGCTTCTATGCCCGGCTCGGCTTCCAGGCCGAGGGCGATGTGTTCGAGGACGCCGGCATCCCCCACCGCCGGATGCGCCGCCTGCTACACTCGGACCGATGAGACGAGCCCTGCCCTTCCTGCTGCTCCTTCTCCTGGCGCCGGCCCTGGCCTCGGAGATGGCCCTGTTCGAGATCCGCCACCGCCCCGCGGCCGATCTGGTGAAGCCCCTGCGCACCCTGCTCGGCGACCAGGGCGGTGTCACCGCCCAGGGCAGCCGCCTGATCGTACGCGCCCCGGCGCAACGTCTGGAGGCGATACGCCGCCTGGTGCGCGAGCTGGACCAGCCACCGCGACGGCTGATCGTGGAGGTGCGCACCCGCGCCGGCGGCGGGCGCCGTCGCACCCATCTGGACATCGACGGCTACGGCATGCAGGCGCAGGTGAACGTGATGGAGGGCCATACCCGGCGCAACGGTGAGGGGGTGCAGCGGGTACAGACCCTGGACGGCCGACCGGCGCTGATCCGCATCGGCCAGTCGGTGCCCATCTATCAGGTGGAGCGCCGCCGGGACGGCCCCTACTTCAGCGAGCAGCTCAGGGTGCGCTACCGGGACCTGGACACCGGCATCGTGGTGCTGCCGCGGGTGCATGGCGACCAGGTGACGGTGGAGGTGCACCAACAGGCGGAACGGCCTGCGGCCGGCGAGCGTTTCGAGAGCGAACAGGCCAGCACCGTGGTGAGCGGCCGACTCGGCGAATGGCTGCCGGTGGGCAGCATCGAAACCACCCTGCGCGATCGCCAGCGGGGAATCGGCCTGCACGCCCGTACCCGCGCCGAGAGCGAGCTGGACATCGCGGTGCGGGTCCTGCCTGCGGAGTGACCGGCAGGAGAGGTTTGGACCCAACATCGGCAGCCCGCCCAAGTCGAAGTCGCGGCTGAAGCCGCTCCCACAAGAGGGCATGGCATCGGCCTGTGGGAGGGCCTTCAGGCCCGACACAGCTACCAGCAAGGCATCGGGCCGCATCCCCAAACCGGCATCGCGGGTGAAGTCGGCCCCCACAAGTGGCCATGACACTCGACCTGTGGGAGGACTTTCAGGCCCGACACAGCTACCAGTATGGCATCGGGCCGCATCCCCCAACCGGCATTGCGGCTGAAGCCGCTCCCACAAGGGCAGCGCGGGTTTCCGGCTGTGGGAGGGCCTTCAGGCCCGACAAGGCTTTCACAATGGGGAACGACTGCAGTTCAGGGTTTTTCGCGCTGGCCCGACCTTCACTGCCAGTCCCGCCGCAGCTCGTCCAGATTCAGCTCCAGCCATTGCACCGCCAGCAGCACGCTGGTAGAGCAGAGCCGGCCGAACAGCTCGGCACGGGCCCTTTCCCGCGCCAGTCGCACCACCCGGATCTCCTCGCCCTCCTCCGCCAGCCCGTGGATGCCGCCGGCGCCGGTGGCGTCGACACGCCCGCAGTAGAGGTGGATCTGCTCGCTGGAGATGCCGGGACTGACGAAGAAACGGCCGATGAACCGCAAATCGAGCAGGGGGCAGCCGGTCTCCTCGGCCACCTCGCGGCGCGCCACCGCCTCGGGCGACTCCTGGCGGCGGTCGCAGAAGCCGGAGACGGTCTCCAAGGTCCAGGGCGGGTCCACCTGCCCCACCAGACCGACCCGGAACTGCTCCACCAGCACCAGCTCGTCGCGCCGCGGGTCGAACAGCAGCACCGACACCGCGGCCAGATCCTCCAGCCGCTCACGCTCGATGGGCGGGCACCAGCCGCCGTGGAAGGAGGCATGCCGCAGGCGGTGGCGGTCCAGCTTGAGAAAGCCGTCGTATACCCGCTCCCGCGCCAGCAGCTCGTAGCGATAGTCCATTTCCTCCTCGGCCATGGCATCGTCCTCCTCCGGTGACAGAAACGAAAAAACCCGCCGGGACCGGGGTCCGGGCGGGTTTCCGGGCGAGCCCTGTTACTTGTTCAGGCTCTGGTAGTAGTCGATCAGGATCTGCGCCACCTCGGGGCGGGAGAACTCGGGCGGCGGGGCGATGCCCTGACCCAGCATCTCGCGCACCTTGGTGCCGGAGAGCAGGATGAAGTCTTCCTTGGTGTGGTCCGGTGCCTCGCGCATCATCACCACCTTGTTGAGCTTCTTCGACCAGGCGGTGTGGTCGGCCTTGAAGATCTCGATCTGCAGGGCGCCCGGCGGCACCTCCTCGTCGAAGATGGTCTGGGCGTCGAAGGCGCCGTAGTAGTCGCCCACGCCGGCGTGGTCACGGCCGATGATGAAGTGGGTGGCGCCCATGTTCTGACGGAAGTAGGCGTGCAGCACGGCCTCGCGCGGACCGGCGTACAGCATGTCGAAGCCATAGCCGGTGACCATGGCGCTGTTCGGCGGGAAGTACAGCTCCACCATCTTGCGGATCGCGGCGTCGCGCACCGGGGCGGGGATGTCGCCCGGCTTGAGCTTGCCCAGCAGCATGTGGATCACCAGGCCATCGGCGCCGGTGCGCTCCATGGCCATGTGGCACAGCTCTTCGTGGGCCAGGTGCATGGGGTTGCGGGTCTGGAAGGCCACGACCTTGTTCCAGCCGCGCTCGGCGATCTCGTTGCGGATCTCGACCGCGGTGCGGAAGGTGTCCGGGAACTCGGTCAGGAAGTAGGAGAAATTCAGCACCT
>CAZVIG010000073.1:0-8157 GCA_964627395.1 uncultured Sedimenticola sp. | reverse complement strand
CCAGGGCGGCGTCGCGCAGCGGGATGCCCCAGTGCACCGAGGCCAGCGCCCAGGGGGCGAGCTGGCAGCATTCCAGCACCGGCTCCCAGCGCGGCGGCACAGGCAGCTCCAGATCCTGGAGCAGGCGCGACAGGGCCCGCCCCCGCTGCCGCTCCTCGGTCCGCAGCTCCTGGGTCTCGCGCGCCGCCAGCAGGCGCTCGCACCAGATCATCGCGGTCGCGGGATCGTCCGCCTCCACGGCGCGCACCAGGCGCGCCAGGACCGGGATATCGAGGCAGCGCAGGCCCTCCTGCAACAGGCCCGCCAGCCAGTCCTCGGCATCCGCGAGATCCCGCACCCAACCGGCCTCCACCGCATATTCGAGTCCCTGGGAATAGGTGAAGCCGCCGATGGGCAGGGAGGGGCTGCACAACTGGAGCAGGCGCAGACGCGCCAGCGGAGAGGACTCAGTGGGCATGCCCGTGACCATGGGCGTGGCCGTGCGCATGCCCGGTGCCGTGTTCGCCATAGGCGCCCGGCTCCGGCTCGAAGGGCAGCTCCGCGAAGCTCGCCTGCAGCCCCAGTCCCGCCACCATCTGGTCCAGCACATGGTCGTGCAGATAGCGGATCTCGCCGGGCAGGATCTGCAACGGGGTGTGGCGGTTGCCCAGGTGATAACAGGCGCGTGCCATGCGCAGGGGATCGTCGCAGCACACCACCGACACCGGCTCCGGGGCGGCGCGCACCTCCACCACCAGCCCCTCCTCGCTGGCGATGCGGTCACCGCCACGCAGGATGGGGCCGCGATCCAGGAACAGCCCCGCCTCCCGGCCGTCGTCCAGGGTCACCCGCAGGCGCGCCTTCACCCGCTGCTCCAGCGGCAGGGTCAGGGTCGTCTCGGCGGGCACCGCCTCGCTCAGACGTCGTGTGAGCCGGATCAGCGCCATCGTCAGAACAGGAAGTAGCGTTGCGCCATCGGCAGCACCTCGGCCGGTTCGCACGCCAACAGCTCGCCGTCGGCGCGCACCTCGTAGGTCTGCGGGTCCACCTCGATCACCGGCAGCGCATCGTTGAGCCGCATGTCGGACTTGCGCAAACCGCGACAGCCGCGCACCTCGCCGATCAGGGAGCGCAGCCCCAGCTTCTCGGGCACGCCGCGCTCCAGGGCGGCGCGCGACACGAAGGTCATACGGGTGGCGGCACGCGCCCCGCCCAGGGCGCCGAACATGGGGCGGTAGTGCACCGGCTGCGGCGTGGGGATGGAGGCGTTGGGGTCGCCCATGGGCGCCATCGCGATCATGCCGCCCTTGATCACCAGGCTGGGCTTGATGCCGAAGAATGCGGGCTTCCACAACACCAGGTCGGCCAGCTTGCCGGTCTCCACCGAGCCCACCTCGTGGGCGATGCCGTGGGCGATCGCCGGGTTGATGGTGTACTTGGCGATGTAGCGCTTGGCGCGCAGGTTGTCGTGCTCGGCCGGATCGCCGGGCAGGCTGCCGCGCTGCACCTTCATCTTGTGCGCGGTCTGCCAGGTGCGCAGGATCACCTCGCCCACCCGGCCCATGGCCTGGGAATCGGAGGCGATCATGGAAAAGGCCCCCAGGTCGTGCAGGATGTCCTCCGCAGCGATGGTCTCGCGCCGGATGCGCGACTCGGCGAAGGCCACATCCTCGGGGATCGAGGGCGAGAGATGGTGACACACCATCAGCATGTCCAGGTGTTCGTCCACCGTGTTCACGGTATAGGGCCGCGTGGGATTGGTGGACGAGGGCAGCACATTGGGCTGACCCGCCGCCTTGATGATGTCCGGGGCATGGCCGCCCCCGGCGCCCTCGGTGTGATAGGTGTGGATGGTGCGTCCCTTCATGGCCGCCAGGCTGTGTTCCACGAAGCCCGACTCGTTGAGGGTGTCGGTGTGGATCGCCACCTGCACGTCGTATTCCTCGGCCACCCCCAGGCAGGTGTCGATGGCCGAAGGGGTGGTGCCCCAGTCCTCGTGCAGCTTGAGCCCGATGGCGCCGGCCTCGAGCTGCTCCGCCAGAGGCAGGGTGCGCGAGGCGTTGCCCTTGCCCAGAAAGCCCAGGTTCATGGGCAGGGCCTCGGCCGCCTGCAGCATGCGATGGATGTTCCAGGCCCCCGGGGTGCAGGTGGTGGCGTTGGTGCCGGTGGCCGGCCCGGTGCCGCCGCCCAGCATGGTGGTGACGCCCGAGGCCAGGGCCTCCTCCACCTGCTGCGGACAGATGAAATGGATGTGCGAATCGATCCCGCCCGCGGTGAGGATCTGGCCCTCGCCGGCGACCGCCTCGGTGCCCGGGCCGATGACGATGTCCACCCCCGGCTGCACGTCGGGGTTACCCGCCTTGCCGATGCCCACGATGCGCCCGTTCTTGATCCCCACGTCCGCCTTGACGATACCCCACCAGTCCAGGATCAGGGCGTTGGTGATCACCAGGTCCACCGCCTCGTCACCGCCGGCCTGGCTCTGGCCCATGCCGTCGCGGATCACCTTGCCGCCGCCGAACTTCACCTCGTCGCCATAGACGGTGCGGTCCTCCTCCACCTGGATGAACAGCTCGGTATCGGCGAGCCGCACCCGGTCGCCGACCGTGGGGCCGAACATCTCGGCATAGGCCTGTCTCGTAATCGTCACCATGGTGCCACCCTCTCAGCTGCTTGCCCTTGCAATCCCCATCCCGACTCAATCCAGATCGCCCATGATCTTGGCGTTGAAGCCGAACACCCGCCGCGCCCCGGCATAGGCCACCAGATGCACCTCGCGGGTCTGGCCCGGCTCGAAGCGCACCGCTGTACCCGCCGGGATGTCCAGGCGGTAGCCGCGCGCGGCCTCGCGCTCGAAGGCCAGCGCCGGATTGGTCTCGTAGAAGTGATAATGGGAGCCCACCTGGATGGGCCGGTCGCCCGTGTTGGCCACGCTCAGGGTGACGCGGTCGCGCCCTGCGTTGAGTTCGATCTCGCCCTCGGCGGCGATCACCTCGCCTGGAGTCATCGTCTCCCCCTCCTCGTCGTTGGTCCCGCCCCTGCGGTCAGATGATGGGATCGTGCACCGTCACCAGCTTGGTGCCGTCCGGGAAGGTGGCCTCCACCTGCACATCGTGGATCATCTCCGGCACCCCTTCCATCACGTCCTCGCGGCGCAGCAGGGTGCGGCCGTAGTCCATCAGCTCGGCCACGCTGCGTCCCTCGCGCGCCCCCTCCATCACCGCGGCGGTGATATAGGCCACCGCCTCGGGATAGTTGAGCTTCAGCCCCTTCTCCTTGCGCCGCTCTGCGAGCAGCGCGGCGGTGAAGATGAGCAGCTTGTCTTTTTCTCTCGGCGTGAGTTCCATGATGTCTCCTCATGTTGCCCAGATGCGGGGCGGCACCGCGGGGCGCCCCAGGACGGACTGGCGCAACGCCGCCCATACCGTACCGAACAGCCGACGCGCCCGCTCGGTGGACTCGCCCAGGCAGCGCAGCACCAGCAGGTCGTCCACCAGAGTGGCGCCGCATCGCTCTTCCCCCTGTCGTGCAATGCATTCCCGCGCCAGCGCCAGCGCCGGGGCGTCCGCCGGTCCCATCACCAGGGTGCCGGTGACCGGCTGCGCCGCGAGGCCCGAGCGGAAACGCCGCGAGCGGGCATCCACGCGCAGCCGTTCCAGCAGCAGCGGGTAACCGTCGCGGACGATCGACAACGACAACTCCAGCTCGCCGCTGTCGAAGCCCTCGTCGTTGGCCGGCCGTCCCAGGGAATTCAGCTCCCAGAGCGCGAAGCGCGCCCCCTCGGTCAACTCCAGCTCCGTCTCCAGCAACACCCGCGCCCCCGGGAAAAAAATGTTCTCCTGCGGCAGCCATTCCAGGCTAGCCCCCTCGCCCACCCGCAGCCGCTGCACCTGGCAGGCGAGGCTACCGGCGCTGCGGTAGAACTTGGTCGCTCCCGGTGTGGTCACCAGGGCCTCGGCGCCCGCGTCCACGCGCGCCTCTATGCTCAGGCGGTCGCCTCCCACCACGCCGCCGGGAGGATGCAGCAAGTACAGGTGGCAGACCTCGCCCTCCGGGTAGAAAGGGCGCTGCATCGCCAGCGGCCCCTGGCGGCGACGCTCCGCCAGCACGGTGCGTTCCCGGTCGCGCCGGAAGCCCAGCGCGAGCGAGGCGTGCCAGCCAGCGGAGACCGGCGCAAGCGCCGGGCTCACCACCGTCGGCGCACCACCCGCCGTTGCGCCAGGATGCGTCCGCCCAGCCAACGCACACCGAACACCGCCGGCAGGGCGAGCAGCAGCCACAGGTGCTCGCCGGCATGCGCCAGGCCCTGGGCGCTGCTCACATGAGCCTGGGCCAGACCGCTCGCCCCGCCCAGCAGAAGTGCCATTACAGCCCTCATTTTTCTCCTCTCCTCCTCGTCGTTCTTCGATCCCGCAACACCTCACACCGTGAGGTACTGCCGGATCAGCTCGTCGTTCAGTTCCGGCATCTCGCCGTCGGCCACCACCCGCCCCCGGTCCAGCAGGACGAAGCGGTCGCCGACGCGGCGGGCGAAGGGCAGCTTCTGCTCCACCAGCAACACCGTCAGGCCCATCTCGTCGATCAGACGACGCACGATGTCGCCGATCAGGGCCACGATGTTGGGCTGGATGCCCTCGGTGGGCTCGTCCAGGATCAGGAATTGGGGGTCGGTGACCAGGGCACGCCCGATCGCCAGTTGCTGCTGCTGACCGCCCGAGAGGTCCCCGCCTCTCCGGTGCAGCATGTCGTGCAGTACCGGAAACAGCTCGTAGATGAAGCCCGGCACCTCGCGCGCCCCGTCAGCGCGCGCCGGAAGCCCGATCTGCAGATTCTCCTCCACCGTCAGGAGGGGGAAGATCTGGCGCCCCTGCGGGACATAGCCGATGCCCAGCGGGGCGCGCGCCTCGGCGGCCAGTCCCTGGATGGCCTGGTCGCGGTAGCGGATCTCTCCGGAGCGGATCGGCTGCAGCCCCATGATGCATTCCAACAGGGTGGTCTTGCCCACGCCGTTGCGTCCCATCAGCACCGTGCAGCGACCTTCGGGGGCACGCAGCGCTATGTCCCACAGGGTATGGGATTCGCCGTAGAACTGGTTGAGCCCCGTCACCTCAAGCATCGATGCCCCCCAGGTAGACCTCGATGACCCGCGGGTCGTTCTGCACCTCGTCCATGCTGCCCTCGGCCAGCACGCTGCCCTGGTGCAGCACCGTGACCCGGGAGTCCAGAGCACGCACGAAGTCCATGTCGTGTTCCACCACCACCACCGAATGCTGACCCGCCAGCGAGCGCAGCAGCTCCACGGTGCGGTCCATCTCCTGGTGGGTCATGCCCGCGGCCGGCTCGTCCACCAACAGCAGCAGGGGGTCCTGCATCAGCAGCATGCCGATCTCCAGCCACTGCTTCTGGCCGTGGGACAGGGCCCCGGCGCGACGCCCGGCCTCGTCCTGCAGACCGGTCAGCTCCAGCACCTCGTCGATGCGCGCGCGCTGCTCGCCGCTGAGCCGTGCCACCAGCGTGGACCAGACCGTCTTGGGGCCGGCCATCGCCAGTTCCAGGTTCTCGAACACCGAATGGTGTTCGAATACCGTGGGCTTCTGGAACTTTCGCCCGATACCCGCCTGCGCGATCTCCGGCTCGTCCATGCGCAGCAGGTTGAGACGCTGGCCGAACCAGCAGCTCCCCGTATCCGGGCGGGTCTTGCCGGTGATGATGTCCATCATGGTGGTCTTGCCGGCGCCGTTGGGACCGATCACGCAACGCAGCTCGCCGGCATCGACATAGAAGTTGAGGCCGTCGATCGCCTTGAAGCCGTCGAAGCTGACCGACACGTCCTCCATGTAGAGCACGGTGCCATGGGACAGATCGAGGTCTTCCACCTCGCGCGGAATCATGAAGCTGAACTGCCGGTCGCGGCGCAGCAGATCGGCCATCAGTCCTGCCTCCTGCGGAACAACCCCACCACGCCCCGCGGCAGGAACAGCGTCACCAGCACGAACAGGGCACCCAGGGCGAACAGCCAGGCATCGGGCAGCACGCCGGTGAACCAGGTCTTGGCGTAGTTGACGCCGATCGCGCCCAGCACCGCGCCATACAGGGTGGCCCGGCCGCCCACCGCCACCCAGACCACCACCTCGATGGAGTTGAGCGGCTGGAACTCGGAGGGGTTGATGATCCCCACCTGGGGCACATACAGGGCACCTGCGATGCCCGCCAGCACCGCCGAGAAGGTGAACAGGGCGAGCTTGAAGCGTTCGACCCGATAGCCGACGAAGCGCGCGCGGCTCTCCGCGTCGCGGATCGCCACCGCCACCCGCCCCAGGCGCGAGGCCACGATGGCGCGGCAGGCCAGATAGCCCAGCGCCAGCGCGATGCCCGAGGCGATGAACAAGCCCAGGCGGGTGGCGTCGGACTGCAGGCTGAAACCCAGGATGTCCTTGAAGTCGGTCAGGCCGTTGTTGCCGCCGAAGCCCATCTCGTTGCGGAAGAAGGCGAGCATCAGGGCGTAGGTGAGCGCCTGGGTGATGATGGACAGATACACGCCGGTGACCCGCGAGCGGAAGGCGAACCAGCCGAAGGCGAAGGCCAGCAGACCGGGCACCAGCATCACCATCAGCATGGCGAACCAGAACTGGTCGAAGCCGTGCCAGTACCAGGGCAGCTCGTGCCAGTTGAGGAACACCATGAAATCGGGCAGCTCCGGGTTGCCGTAGACCCCCCGGTCGCCGATCTGGCGCATCAGGTACATCCCCATGGCATAGCCGCCGAGGGCGAAGAAGGCGGCATGTCCCAGGCTGAGGATGCCCAGATAGCCCCACACCAGGTCCACCGACACCGCCAACAGGGCATAGGTGAGGTACTTGCCCAGCAGGGTGACGGTGTAGCTGCTCATGTGCAGCGGATTGTCGGGTGGCAGATTGGACATCACCGACACCGCCACCAGCAGGATCAGCAGGGCGACCAGGAAGAGCTGGCCGCCTCGATCGCCCTTGAGCGCACGCAGCAGGAACATCTCAGCCCTCCGCCGCCCGGCCCTTCTGCGGGAAGAGCCCGCGCGGCCGTTTCTGGATGAACAGGATCACGAACACCAGGATCAGGATCTTGGCCATCACCGCCCCGGCCCAGGGCTCCATCACCTTGTTGGCGATGCCCAGGCCCAGGCCGCCGATGAGGGTGCCCCAGAGGTTGCCCACCCCGCCGAACACCACCACCATGAAGCTGTCCACGATGTACTGCTGCCCCAGGTTGGGGCCCACGTTGGTGAGCTGCGACAGCGCCACCCCGGCGATGCCGGCGATGCCCGACCCCAGTCCGAAGGTCAGGGCGTCCACCCGCGCCGCATGCACCCCCATGGCGCGGGCCATGGCACGGTTCTGCGCCACCGCGCGCACCTCCAGGCCGAGGCGGGTACGCTTCAGCACCAGGAACAGTCCGGCGAACACCAGCATGCAGAACAGGATGATGTAGAGCCGGTTGTAGGTGAGCGACAACACGCTGTTGATGTAGAGCTGTCCGCTCATGAAGTCGGGGTTGCTCACCGGCACGTTCTGCGGCGAGATCAGGGTGCGCACCGTCTGCTGCAGGATCAGGCTCACCCCGAAGGTCGCCAGCAGGGTTTCCAGCGGACGCCCGTAGAGAAAGCGGATGATGCCCCGCTCGATGGCGATGCCCACCAGACCGGACACCAGGAAGGCGGCCGGGATCGAAAGCAGCAGCGCGACACCGGGCGAGCCGGGCATCAATTGCTGGATCAGATAAGTGGTATAGGCGCCGAGCATGATCAGCTCGCCATGCGCCATGTTGATCACCCCCATGACGCCGAAGGTGATGGCCAGGCCGATCGCGGCCAGCACCAGCACCGACCCCAGGCTGAGGCCGAAGAACAGGGTCTCGATATGGCCCATCAGGCGCACCCTGTCCTCTATCTTGCGCAACGCCGCGGCGGCCGTCTTGCGCACCCGTGGCGAGGGGTCGCTGGCGGCGAGGCGGGTCAGCGCCTGGCGGACCGGCGGCTCCAGGCTGTCCTCCAGCGCGGCGATCGCCTGCAGGCGCGCCGTCTCGTCGTCCGACTGCAGTTGCGCCAGCGCCACCACCAGTTGCATCGCCTGGCGCACCTCCGGGTCGGTCTCCTTCTCCATGCGCGGCTGCAGCAGCGCCAGTTGCGCCGGCGAAGGATCCTGA
>CAZVIG010000072.1:0-8161 GCA_964627395.1 uncultured Sedimenticola sp. | reverse complement strand
AGGTGCTGGACGTGCCCTCGCAGGAGGTCATCACCCGCGACAACGCCATGGTGACCGTGGACGGGGTGGTGTTCTTCCAGGTGCTGGACGCGGCGCGCGCCTCCTACGAGGTGAACGACATGTATCGCGCCATCCTCAACCTCACCATGACCAACATCCGTACCGTGATGGGCTCCATGGACCTGGACGAGCTGCTGTCCCAGCGCGACCACATCAATGCCCGGCTGCTGGAGGTGGTGGACGAGGCCACCACGCCCTGGGGCATCAAGGTGACCCGCATCGAGATCAAGGACATCGCGCCGCCCAAGGACTTGGTGGACGCCATGGCGCGCCAGATGAAGGCCGAGCGGGACAAGCGCGCCGCCATTCTCGAGGCGGAGGGTCTGCGTCAGGCGGAGATCCTCAAGGCGGAGGGCGAGAAGCAGGCCGCCATCCTCACCGCCGAGGGCGAGAAGGAAGCCGCCTTCCGCGAGGCCGAGGCACGCGAGCGCCTGGCGGAGGCGGAGGCGCGCGCCACCGCCATGGTCTCGCAGGCGATCGCCAAGGGCGACATCAACGCCATCAACTACTTCGTCGCCCAGAAGTACACCGAGGCCCTGCAGGCGGTGGCCTCGGCGGAGAACCAGAAGGTGATCATGATGCCGCTCGAGGCCTCCAGCCTGATCGGCTCGATCGCCGGTATCGCCGAGGTGGCCAAGGAGAGTCTGCAGGCGCGGGAGCGCGGCGAATGAGCTGGCTGGAGCAGCTCGACTACTGGCATTGGCTGGCCCTGGGCATCCTGCTGGTGCTGCTGGAGGTGTTCTCGCCGGGGGTCTATTTCCTCTGGCTGGGGCTGGCCGCCGGCGGGGTGGGGCTGGCGATGTGGCTGATACCGGATGTGTCCTGGCAGGCACAACTGGTGATCTTCGCCCTGTTCTCGGTCGCCAGCATCGCCTTCGCGCGCCTGGTGCTGCTGAAGCGTCCCATCGCCAGCGACGAGCCGGCGCTGAACCGGCGCGGCGAACAGTACATCGGGCGGGTGCTGGTGCTGGACGGCCCCATCGAGAACGGCTTCGGCCGGGTGCGGGTGGACGACACCCTGTGGCGGGTGGAGGGCCCGGACGCGCCCGCCGGCAGCCGCGTCAAGGTGGTGGGCGTGGACGGTGCGGTGCTGCGGGTCGAGCCGGCCTGAGCCGAACGGCTACAGGCAGAACCGCTTCACCAGCCCGCGCACGATGGCCATCGCCGGTTCGAGCTGGTCGAGGGCGATGTACTCGTCGGGCTGATGGGCCTGGTCGATGCTGCCCGGGCCCAGGATCACCGTCTCCATTCCCAGGGCGTTGAGGAAGGGACCCTCGGTGGCGAAGGCCACCGCGCCTGAGGGATGGCCGGTGAGGGATTCCACCGCCTGCACGATCTCCGCCTCGGCAGGGGTCTCGAAGGCGGGCACCCCCTCGAACAGCGGCCGCCGTTCGATCGCAAGGCCGCTCTCCGCGGCCAGCGCGCCCAGGCGCCGGTCCAGGGCCTCGCGCAGGTCCTCCAGCGACATGCCCGGCAGCGGGCGGATGTCGATGTGCAGCTCGCACTGGCCGCAGATGCGGTTGGGATTGTCGCCGCCGTGCACATGTCCCAGGTTGAGGGTGGGCACCTCCACCGCGAACAGGGGGTTGCGGTGCTGCGCCTGCAGCGACTGCCGCCAGGCCAGCAGCTCGCCCATCACCCGGTGCAGCCCCTCCAGGGCGTTGTTGCCCAGGGCGGGATCGCTGGAATGGCCCGAGCGGCCCTGGATGCGGATCGCCTCCATGGTGATCCCCTTGTGCAGGCGCACCGGGCGCAGGCCTGTGGGCTCGCCGATCAGGGCGTGCCGTCCCAGGCGCCGTTCCAGGCGCGCCAGGCTTCGCGCGCCGCACATGCCGCTCTCCTCGTCGGCGGTGGCGAGCAGCACCAGCGGCCGTTTCAGCGAGGCCAGGTCCAGCCCGCGCAGCGCCTCCAGCACCACCGCGAAGAAGCCCTTCATGTCGGCGGTGCCCAGGCCGTACCAGCGGCCGTCCCGCTCGCTGAGGGCCAGGGGGTCGCTGCGCCAGCGCCCCTCGTCGAAGGGCACGGTGTCGCTGTGGCCGGAGAGCACCAGGCCGCCGGGGCCGCTGCCGGCGCTGGCCACCAGGTTGTACTTGCCCGGATGGTCGGGAATCTCCAGTACCTCCACCGCGAAACCGGCGTCCCGGCACCAGTCGGCCAGGTGCTCGATCACCGGGAGGTTGCTCTGATCCCATTCGGGGCTGATGCTGCTCACCGAGGGCGCGGCGACCAGGCGCTGCATCATGGCTTTCAGATCGGGGAGGGGCATGGTGGCGGATCACCGGTATGATGGACGACCATGATGATACTGCAGGACTGGCGTGACGAGGCGGCCTATGCGCCGCTGCTGGAGTACGACGGGGCGGCCTGGGCCTGGGAGTTTCTGCGCCGCAATCCGCGTTATCAGGCCGAGTGGGCGGACTTCCATGCCACCTGGGAGGCGTTGGAGGCGGCCTACGGGCGCCCGCCCGACCGCGACTTCTGCGCCTGGAAGAACGACCCCCGCGCCTGGGTGCGGGCGGACGAGGCGGACGGCGGCGACTGCCGCATCGACCAAGACAAGGTGCTGATCGAATGCGCCCTGGGCGCGCGCTGGGGCTTCCACAAGTTTCCGCCCGACCCGCGCGACGCGCAGGCTGCGCTGGAGGGTCGCATCGCCTGGCGTCCCCGGGCGCCGGCGCGGCGGCGCATCGATCCGGAGCAGGCGCCACAGACCGACCCCCTGCGTCAGGTGCTGATGCGGTTCGACCTCGACCTGCCGCTGCGCGAGCAGATCGAGCAGGCGAAGCGCGAACTGCAGTTGCTGCAGCGTCAGCGGCGCCGCGAGGCGGGCCTGACGATGCGCAGCGTCCGCTCCCTGGCGCCGCATCTGCAGCGCGAGCTGCGCCTGCTGGACGCCGAGGCGGCCGGTGCGCTGGAGGCGGCGCTGCCGCAACTGGGCGGCGCGGCGGTCCTGGAGGACGCCCGGGCGCGGCGCGACGGGGGTTACCTGGAGCTGCCCCTGCTGCAGGCGCGGTGATTCACAGGCAGTCGGCGCTGCCGTCGGCGAGCTGGTCGATCCAGCGCGCCAGGCGCTGCCGTTCGCGGCGCAGCAGGGTGGGGTCGTGGTGCACATGGGTCATGACGCTGATCCCCTGACCGATCGCCATCACCCGGATCGCGAGCTCGTGGGCACGGCCGGCGTAGCCCAGCTCGGCGAACTGGTCGGTGAGCCATTCCTCGAACACCTGGAAGAGCTGCGCCGCCTGCTCCTGCAGGGCGAGGTCGGCCTTGCCCAGCTCGGTGTTCAGCGAGCCCATGGGGCAGCCGTAGTGGGTGAGCGCCTCGGCGGTGTCGTCCAGCAGGGTGACGAAACGCTGCAGCCGCTCCACCGGGGTGCGCAGACTGGCGTTCCAGCCGTCGAGCATGGTGCGGATGCGCTCCAGCCGGTAGTCGATGGCGGCGCGCAGGATCTGCTCCTTGGTCTTGAAGTAGTAGTAGATGTTGCCCCGCGGCACTCCTGCGGCGCGTACGATGTCGCTGAAGGAGGTGTTGTGGTAGCCCTGGTGGTAGAACAGCCGGTTGGCGCTCTCCACGATGCGCTGGCGGGTACGTTCGCTCTTTCTGGCCATGATTCGGATGCCTGTCCCAATCTCCCCATTATAGAAGCCCAGCCACCGGCTGCCGGAAAGGCTAAAGACCTGGAGGGCGGCGCCGCTACACCGGGAGGGATGGGATTCGCAATCCGAAGGAGGGCCCCATGAAGGCCAACGTCAGACGAGGTGCCTGGCTGTTGCTCTGGTTGTTGCTGCCGATGACGGCGGCGCAGGCGATGCCGCGGTGCCTGTTCGTTTCTTCCTATCACCAGGGCTATGCCTGGTCGGACGGGGTGCAACGGGGACTGGAGGCGGCGCTCGACGGCCGCTGCGAGCTGCGCCAGTTCGACATGGACACCAAGCGCCACAAATCGGAGGCGGAAAAGCGCGCCGCCGCCGAGGCGGCCCTGCGCCTGATCCGCGAATGGAAGCCCGACGTCCTGATCACCGCCGACGACAACGCCGCGCGGTACCTGGTGAAACCCTATTTGAAGGACGCTGCCCTGCCGGTCGTGTTCTGCGGGGTGAACTGGTCGGTGGCGGAATACGGTTTTCCTTATCGCAACGTCACCGGGATGATCGAGGTGGCGCCGGTGAAGGCGATGCTGCGCCAGGCGCGTCATCTCTCGGGCAACGGCGACCGCTTCTTTTATCTGGGTGCGAACACCATGACCGAGCGCAAGAACCTGGAGCGTTTCCGTCGTGCCGCTCGGGAGCTGGGCCTGGAGATCGAGGCGCGCCTGGTGGACGACTTGGACGCCTGGACCCAGGCGTATCGTGAGGCGCAAAGGTATCCCTTTCTCGCGCTGGGCAGCCATGCCGGCATCCGCGACTGGGATTTCGCTCGTGCGCAGGCGGTGGCACTGGCGAGCGCGCGGGTGCCCAGCGTCACCAACCACCGCTGGATGATGCCGGTGAGCATGCTCGGTTTCACCAAGATCCCCGAGGAGCAGGGACGCTGGGCCGGCGAGGCGGCGCTCGCCATCCTCGACGGCCTGGCGCCGTCCGAGATTCCCATCGTCGCCAATCGCCGTTGGGATCTCTGGGTGAACGCGGCCCTGCTGGAGGCGGCCGGTATCGAGCTGCCGGCCAAGCTGCGCGACAAAGCCAAGGCCTGGGAGGCGCCCTGATGCGCGGCGAATGGCTGATCCGGCACCCGCGAAGCTGGCGCCTGGTGGCCTTTTTCCTGCCGCTGCTGCTGACGGCCTGGTTGCTGCTCGCGCAACGCATCGAAGAGCGGCGTACCGCCTTCGACGAGGTGCTTCAGGCTGCGGTGCTGCTCCTGGAACGGCAGCATGTGGACAGCCTGGCGATGCTGGATGCGATGGCCTCCAGCTATCAGGCGATGAGCGAGTTCGACGCCTCCCGTCTGTCCGCGCTGGCCGGTTCCATGCAGCATACCAGTGCCGGCCTGCGGCTGGTCGCCTACGCCGAGTGGCTGCGGGAGGATGAGATCGCCCCCTTCGTAGCGCGCATGCACGCCGACGGCTATCCCACCTTCCGGGTGCACGGGCCAGGCCCTCACATGCTCGCGGAGGGCCTGTCTGGGCGTCTGCCGATCCGGTTCGTGGAGCCGGGCAGCCCACGTCTGCTGGGAATGCTGGGATTGGACGTGATCCGCAACGACGAGGATCTGGCCCTGCTGCGGCGCCTGGTGGCGGCCAACGAAGGAGCGGTGCTCCCGGGCTGGACGCCACAGGCGCGTTTCGCCTCGCTGGTGTTTTACGCCAGGCCCGTGTATCGCGGTTTCTTCCCGCCCGACGATCCGGCACAGCGTCTCGCCCAGTTCGACGGCCTGTTCCTGTTCGGTGTCGATCCTGCCCCACTGCTCCAGGAAATGGAGGGCGGGGATGATGCCCCGGCGCTGCGACTGGTTCCGGTTCAGGGTGATGCGCCTATGGACGACGGTCGGGAATGGGTGACGGAAGGCCTGGCGCCCGGCTTGGTGTTTCACGGCCGACGACTCGTGCTAGGCGATTCGCGATGGCTGGTGGCAGAGCAGCGTCAGTCGCTTCCGGGCCTGCTGGGACCCGATACCTGGTGGATGGCCCTGGCGGCGGGATTGCTGGGCCTGTTGCTGGTCGCATTGTGGCAGGATCACCTGCACGCGCAGCTCGCCATGCAAAGCAAGCAGGCGGAGCTGGAGGAGGAGCGCCGTCGTGCCGAGGGCGCGATGCGGTCGATCTCGGATGGGGTGCTGATGCTGGACGAGGACTACCGGCTGCGCTATCTCAACCGGGTGGCGGCGCAGATGCTGGGCGCCGAAGCGGACGAGCTCGCCGACCGCCCGGTCACCGAGGTACTGGAGCTGATCGACGCGCACCGCCAGGCGCCGGTGCCCGACCTGTGCGACTATCTGGAGCGCATGAGCCACGGCGAGCCGGTGCCCGACGTGCTGCTCAACAGCCGCCATCGTGATCCCATCCCGGTCAACCTGCGGGTCTCGCATCTGGAGGGGCACGAGCACGGCGGCCTGGTGGTGGCGATCCGTGACAACAGCGAGGAGCATGCCCTGACCTCGCGCCTGGCCTACGAAGCGAGTCACGATCCCCTCACCGGGCTGCTCAACCGTACCGCTTTCGAGCAGCGGGTGCGCGAGGCGATCCGGCTGGCCGCAGAGAAAGGCCTGTTCCACGCCCTGGTATTCATCGACCTGGACCGTTTCAAGCTGATCAACGACACGCACGGCCACGAGGCGGGCGACCGCATGCTCAAGCTGGTGGCCGAGGTGCTGGGCAATTCCCTGCGCGACAAGGACCAGGTGGGGCGCATGGGCGGCGACGAGTTCGCGGTGCTGCTGCGCACCCCGGACCTGGAGGTGGCGCGCGAGCTGGCCGAGCGCATCCGGAACCGCCTGGAGTCGATGCGCTTTCTATGGAACGGACAGGCGATGGACCTCCACGCCAGCCTGGGGGTGGTGGCCATCGACGCCACCTCCGGCAGCTATGAGGATCTGATGAGGAATGCCGATCTGGCCTGCCATGCGGCCAAGGAGGCGGGTCGCAACACGGTCCACGTCTTCCAGCCCGACGACCGCGCGGTGGGCGAGCACCGACGCCAGATCCAGTGGCTGCCGCGCCTGCGCGAGGCGTTGGAGAAGGACCAGTTCGTGCTCCATCGCCAGGCGATCTGGCCGGCCCGCGGCCACGCCGGGACGCCGGCGATGTTCGAGTTCCTGTTGCGCCTGCGCGACGGCGAGGAAGACCTGCCGCCGGGTTTGTTCCTGCCGGCGGCGGAACGCTTCGACATGATGCGCGAGATCGACCGCCATGTGATCGGCCTGGCGATGGAGGCGATGGGCGACCCGGAGTGCATGCCGCCGGAATCGGTGTGCACCGTCAATCTGTCCGGCCAGACCCTCACCGACGAGAGCCTGGTGGAGCACATCGTGAACCTGGCGGAGCTGCACGAGGTGGACCCGGGCCGGGTCTGCTTCGAGATCACCGAGACCGCCGCGATCAGCAGCCTGGAGGTGGCGCGCCAGCTCGCGGGCGCGCTGCGTGGCAAGGGCTTCCGCCTGATGCTGGACGACTTCGGCGCCGGCATGAGTTCCCTGGGCTATCTGCACAGTCTGCAGGTGGACTTCATCAAGATCGACGGCCAGTTCGTGCGCAATGCGGTGTCCGATCCGCTCTCCGCGGTGTCGGTACGCATGATTTGCGAGATCGCCCGGGTGCTGGGGGTGGAGACGGTGGCGGAGATGATCGAGGACAACGCCACGGTGCTGGCGATGCGCGACTACGGTGTGGACTTCCTGCAGGGTTTCCATCTCTCGCGGCCCGAGCCGGTGCCGCGCTCGCGCCGTCTGCGCCTGGCCTACAGCCGCGCGGAGTCCTGATTTGCGCTGATTCGCGCCGAGGCAGGATAATGCCGGATCCTGGCAATCATCACCGGAGATCCTGGCATGCCGCAGTACCGCTCCCGCACCACCACCCACGGTCGCAACATGGCCGGCGCCCGCGCCCTGTGGCGCGCCACCGGCATGAAGGAAGACGACTTCGACAAGCCGATCATCGCCATCGCCAACTCCTTCACCCAGTTCGTACCGGGTCATGTCCATCTCAAGGACCTGGGCCAACTGGTGGCGCGCGAGATCGAGGCGGCCGGCGGCGTGGCCAAGGAGTTCGACACCATCGCGGTGGACGACGGCATCGCCATGGGGCACGGCGGCATGCTCTATTCGCTGCCCTCGCGCGACCTGATCGCCGACTCGGTGGAGTACATGGTCAACGCCCACTGCGCCGACGCCCTGGTGTGCATTTCCAACTGCGACAAGATCACCCCCGGCATGCTGATGGCGGCGCTGCGCCTGAACATCCCCACGGTGTTCGTCTCCGGCGGCCCCATGGAGGCGGGCAAGACCCGCCTGGCGGGCCGTGGCGAGATCAAGCTCGACCTGGTGGACGCCATGGTGGCGGCCGCCGACGACCAGGAGACCGACGAGGAGGTGGCCCAGATCGAACGCTCCGCCTGTCCCACCTGCGGCTCCTGCTCCGGCATGTTCACCGCCAACTCCATGAACTGCCTCA
>CAZVIG010000071.1:0-8362 GCA_964627395.1 uncultured Sedimenticola sp. | reverse complement strand
GCAGCGCCTCGCGCACCTTTTCCTCGGTGACCGGGAAGACCACCGCCGCATCCACCGGGTGCTGCTGCCGGAAGCGCTCGAAACGCTCGGCATGCTCGGGCAGGTGGAACACCAGCAGCTTCACCTGGGGCAGCTTCTGCAGGATCGCCATCAGGGTTTCCAGGTTGGAGCTGCGGTCGCGAAAGTCGGACTGGGCGTTGTACTCGGCCACAATGACGTCCGGCACCGTCTTCTTCAGGTAGCTGCGCGCCTTGCGCTGGGAGTTGACCACATCCACCTGGAAGCCCAGGGACTGGTAGAGGGGGATCAGGTTGGGATAGCCGCCCAGCTCGACGATGGACAACAGGCGCGGCATCAGCGGAATACGACCCAGGTGGTGGCGATGTACTTGACCCCTTCCTTGAGCACCTCGGAGCGGTGCTCGTGGGTCCAGAAGGGGGGGAACAGCACCATCTTGCCCTGCTCCGGGCGCACGCTGACGTCCTGGTAGAGGAACTGGGTACGCCCGCCGGCGCCCTCGGGCACGTCGTTCAGATACCACAGGGCGACCAGCTGGCGGTCGGCGAACTGGTGGCTGCCGCCGTCGATGTGCCAGTGATAGTACTCGCCAGGCAGGTAGCGCTGGATCTGGTAGCCCATGTCCTTGAAGGGCCCCTTGAAGAAGGGAAAGGCCTCGCGGAACTCCTTGATCGCCGCCGCCATGCAGCGGAAGAAGAGCTGATCCACGTCCTGCCAGTCAGGGTTGTTGCTCACCACCAGGTCCATGGTGCGCTTGATGCCAGTGTCCAGGTCCTGCACCTGGCCGATACGGCCCGGGTTCTGCTGCTCGGGATGGGCCTCGAAGCGGCGGATCATCTCCTCGCACCAGTCGGCGGGCAGGGTGTTGGGGCGCTCGTAGATGAAGCTGCCGGGCTTCACCTCGCGGAAACTGGCCGGCGGGGTGAAGCGGCGCTCGACGGGAAAGGGGTTTTCCATGGGACCTCCACTGCTGGAGGCCCCATTATACGGCAGCCCCGCTCAGTCGCGGCCGGCCATGAAGAGGTTGACCAGGGCCATCTGGTTGCGGTTGGAGGCCTCTCGGAACTTGCCCCGCAGCAGCTCCACCGCGCGCTTGTGGGCGCCCGACTTGTACTCGATCACCACCTCGGCGGCGGCCTTGTGGAAGGCGGCGTGGGCATCCACCGCCTCCTGGTACTCCGGCAACTTGCCGAAGGCGCCCTTGCCGGGGCCATGCAGCCAGCGGCCCAGCTCGCAGATGCGGTCGTCGGCGATGGTGACCAGATCGATCCGCTCCTCGTCGCCCTCCTTGAGGAGGCGCTCCAGGCGCTTCTTCCAGGCCGAATGGGCCTCCAGCACGTCGCGCAGATGGAGACCGGCCGACTCGGCGCGCGCCTCGGCCGAATCCAGGGCCTTGCCGCTCACCCCGGGCAGCAGGCGCAACAGCGATTTCCACATGGCAATCGAACTCCGCAAGCGATGTCAGGACAGGATCGTCGGGAGTCGCGCCACCACCTGGGAAATCCTGCTGCCCTCGTGGCGCACCCTCCCGTGGCTGCAAATCCGGAAACCGCAGTAGTGCGATTTCAAGGGCAGATCATACGCCAGAGACGGCGGTTCGCCAGGCCTCGATCTGTCGCCGCGGAGAGACAGAAAAAAAGAAAAAAGTTCCTGTCGTGACAAGGATCTGGCTAGCGTTCCGGGTCATCGGGCTCGTGGCCGCCGATCCCCTCCAGGATGGGACAGCCCGCCTCCGACCGGCAGCAGAGATTGAGCAGCAGGGTCAGCTCGCGTCGCAGGAGGTCGAGCCGCTCCAGCTGGGCCTCCACCGAGGCCAGCTTGTCGCGCGTCAGACGACGCACCTCCTCCCGGGCATGCTGCGGATCGTCGCGCATCTCCAGGAGCTGGGCGATCTCCTCCAGGCTGAAGTTCATCGCCTTGGCGCGTTGGATGAAGCCCAGCCGGGACAGATCCTGCTCGCGATACAGCCGTGCCCCGCCGGCGGTGCGCGGCACGCCCGGCAGCAGTCCCAGGCGTTCGTAGTAGCGCAGGGTGTCGGCGCTGATCCCCAGGCGCCTCGTCACCTCGCCGATGCGCATCCCCTTCATCCGTCCGCCTCCCCGCGCCCGGACAGGTACCCCCGGCCGCACGGCCTGCATGCCGGCCTCATGAATATGTCGATCCGCATCGGGCGGACTCCTTCGCGGTTTCGGAGTACCAGCTTACGCCCTGGAGCCGGCTCCAGGTCAAGCGCGCGGTCAGGAGTCCCTCGGCGGACGCCCGATCTGGTCCAGGCGCACCACCGTCTCCTGCATCCCGGCATCGTCCAGCAGCGACTTGTCCACCACGAACAGGCGGTGGCCGTTGATGATGCCCGAGACGTCATCCGCCTCGCCGCGGTAGTCGTGCAGCACGACGGTGACGATGTGCGCCACCACCAGGATGGCGGTGGCGGTGGCGAACACCTGGTGCACATCGGGCAGATAGATGCCCCACAGCAGGGCGTGCTGCTGTTGCAGGATGCCGGTCGCCGCCAGCACCAGCAGCAGCACATAGAGCAGCAGATAGAGCGGCTTCCAGAGCGGGTTGTGGGCATACCAGCGCGGCAGCGGTGCGCGCCCGAAGCTGACGTAGAAGCGCAGCATCTGCCCCACCGCGGGCCATTCGGCGTCCTCCGGCATGAGCTGCGACCAGCGCTCCACCGGCCCGCCGGCGAACAGCCGCCATAGGCGCAGCGCCAGACCCACGATCAGCAGGCTGGCGGCGTAGTAATGCAGATCGGCGGCCAGCGCCTCGATGCTGGGCGCACGCGGCAACAGCCAGCCGGTGGCCATCAGCACCAGCACCGACAGCCCCACCAGCAGATGGCCGAGGCGCAGCCAGCCGCTCCACACCCGTTCTCTTCGGATCTCTGCCATGTCGTCTCCTTGCACCGCTGGCGCACATGATACGCGCGCCCGCGTGCCGGCACATGGAGATCGGTCAATGACCAGCGAGGGTTTCCTTGATCAGGGCGCGCAGCTCCGGCACGCAGGAGCCGCAGTTGGTGCCCGCCTGCAGGCGCTCGCCCAGGGCCTCGGGGCTGGTGGCCCCGTCGCGGATCGCCTCGACGAGGGTGTTGACGCCTACCGAGAAGCAGGAGCAGATGATGCGTCCGGCATCCGCCTGGTCGCGTCCCGGGGTGCCGGCCAGCACCCGCTGGCGCTGCTGGGGATCGAGCCGTTCCTCGGCGAACAGGCGCACCAGCCAGTCGCGTTCGGGCAGGTGGAAATCCGGTCCGATGAAGATGCAGGCCTCCAGCCGACCGTCGCGGAAGCGCGCAGCCCGGTAGCGCGAGGCGGCGGTGTCGAACATCTCCGCCCAGTCGCCCTCGCCGTTCCCGCCCAGGGTGCGGCGCGCGCAGGCGGCCCAGTCCGCCGGGGCCTCCTCGCCCGCCAGCTCGTAGTGCCACAGCCCCTCGCGCCGGGCGCGGCTCCAGTAGGTGGCCTGGTCGGGGCGGATCTCGTCCCGGCTGAGCACGAAGCCATACCAGACCGCGCGGTAGGGCACCGCGCGCACCGGGGTGTGCTTGAACTCCGGCTGGCCGGAGATCGGATCCAGCTCGGGATTGACCAGGGCATCCGCGCGGGCGTTGCTGGCGAAGCGGTCGCTCCAGTGCATGGGCATGAAGACGCTGCCGGGGCGCTGGGTCTCTGCCACCCGGGCACGCACCACCGCCTCGCCCCAGCGGCTGTCGAGCTGTACCAGGCAGCCGTCCTCGATCCCCAGCGCGGCAGCGTCGCGCGGATGCAGCTCCGCATAGGGCTCGCTGACATGGCCGGTCAGGCGCGGCGCGCGGCCGGTGCGGGTCATGGTGTGCCACTGGTCGCGCACCCGGCCGGTGTTGAGCACCAGGGGATAGTCGGGATCGGTGAGCTGGGCGGGCGGCCGCGGGGTGACGGGCACGAAACGCGCACGCCGGTTGGCGGTGAAGAACTCACCGCGGCCGAACAGCCGCGCGGTGCCCTGCCCGTCCGCGCGCAGCGGCCACTGCACCGGGGCCAGGGCGTCATAGGCGGCACGGTCCAGATCGCCCAGGGCGGAGATGTCGAAGTCGCGCTCGCCGTGGTTCTCGAAACCCGACAACCGGGCGTGTTCGCGGAAGATGGCATCCGGCCCTTCGTAGTCGAAACCGGGATAGCCCATCGCTTGCGCGAAACGCGACAAGATCCACCAGTCGGGCTGCGCCCCGCCGGGCGGCTTGCGAAAGGCGCGCTGGCGCGAGATGCGGCGCTCGGAATTGGTCACAGTGCCGTCCTTCTCGCCCCAGGTGGCGGCGGGCAGCACCACATGGGCGAAGTCGGTGGTGTCGGTCTCCACGCAATCGGAGACCACCACCAGCTCGCAACGCGACAGGGCACGGCGCATCCGGTTGCTGTCCGGCAGGGTCACCGCCGGGTTGGTGGCCATGATCCAGACCGCCTTGATCCGGCCTTCGTCGATGGCGCGAAACAGCTCCACCGCCTTCAGCCCCGGTCGGCGCGCCATATTGGACGCCTGCCAGAAGCGTGACACCAGTTCCACGTGTTCCTGGTTGTCGAAATCCATGTGCGCGGCGAGCTGGTTGGCCAGGCCGCCCACCTCGCGCCCGCCCATGGCGTTGGGCTGCCCGGTGAGCGAGAAGGGCCCCATGCCGGGCCGGCCGATGCGCCCGGTGAGCAGGTGGCAGTTGATGATGGCGTTGACCTTGTCGGTGCCGCTGCTCCACTGATTCACCCCCTGGGAGTAGGCGGTGACGGTGCGTTCGGTACGCGCGAACCAGCGGTAGAAGGTCTCCACCCGCTCCACGTCCACGCCACAGTGCTCAGCCACCGCCACCACCGAGGGCGAGTACCAGCGGGCGATACGCAGCGCCTCCTCGAAGCCGTCGGTGTGTTCGCGCACGAAGAAGGGATCGCCATGACCCTGATCGTGCAGCCAGGCGAACAGGCCATTGAACAGGCCCGCATCGGTGCCCGGCCGCACGGGGAGGTGCAGGTCGGCGATGTCGCAGGTGGCGGTGCGGCGCGGATCGATCACCACCACCCGCAGGGGATTGTCGGTGTCCTGGCGGGCCTTGCGCGCGCGCACCAGCCGCTGGTAGAGCACCGGATGGCACCAGGCGGTATTGGAGCCCACCAGCACCACCAGGTCGGCCAGTTCCAGGTCCTCGTAGCAACCGGGCACGGTGTCGCTGCCGAAGGCCCGTTTGTGAGCGGCCACCGGCGAGGACATGCACAGCCGCGAGTTGGTGTCGATGTTGGCCGAGCCGATGAAGCCCTTCATCAGCTTGTTGGCCACATAGTAGTCCTCGGTGAGGAGCTGGCCCGAGACATAGAAGGCCACCGCATCGGGACCGTGCTCGTCCAGAATGGTGCGAAAGCGACCGGCGAGGGTGGACAGAGCCCGGTCCCAGTCGGTTGCCTCACCGTCCACGCGGGGATGCAGCAGGCGACCCTCGGTGGAAACGGTTTCGGCCAGGGCCGAGCCCTTGGAGCACAGGCGACCGGCGTTGGCCGGGTGATCACGGCTGCCGCGCACCTGGATGGCACCGCCCGGCAGCGGCGTCACGTCCACCCCGCAGCCGACGCCGCAGTAAGGGCAGGTGGTCTTGACGATGGCCTCTCCCGGTTCGACTGTGGCCATGTCGGTGGGATCAGGTCGCCTTGCCGGTCAGGATCCAGCGCACATGGGCGATCATGTCGCCGATGCTGTGCTCGCGCAGGGTCTGCAGCAGCTCGTCCATCCGGAAGGGGTGATGCCGCTCGTAGGCCACCCCGATCTGCGGCATGTCGGCCAGGCCCACCTCGCGGGCGTGCTCCACGAAGCCCTTGTTGCGCCAGAAGAAGGCCCCCGGCATGGTGGTGGGAATCACCAGCACGTAGAACAGTGCGCGCCCGATGATGGCCGAGCCCAGCGCCAGCAGGGTCAACAGGACGAACAGCCAGGGGTGGGCGCCCAACAGGGCCTGCCCCGCGGCCAGCAGCAGGGCGGAGACCAGCATGCCGTTGCGCAGCCAGTAGGGCCAGCCGTAGGTGGTCATCTGCTCGTACCAGGAGGCGGCGCCCTCGCTGTCCACATGGCTCATCGCCCGTGCGTGGGCCAGCAGGCCGATGCCCTCCAGGGCCAGGCCGGCGGCGGCCAGTCCCGCCAGCAGCTGCCCCAGGCCGCCGTCGAACTGGCCGCCGGCCAGCGCCAGCAGGCCCACCAGCAGGCTGCCCAGGGTCAGCCCCGTACCGAGGAAGCTGCTGCCGGTCTGCCAGTGATCCCAGAACGGGCGCGCCGGGATGCGATAGAGCTTGTACATGTAGTAGCCGCCGAAGCCCAGGCCCGCCAGCGCCAGCAGCGCCGAAAGGTTGGCCAGCCAGACCGCCAGGGTGCCATCGAACAGGTTGAAGAGCGCATAGCCCAGCAGGCCGGCGAAGAAGGCGGAGACGCCGGCGATCTCGCGGCTCACCGGCGACAGCCGCAGGTTGTTGAAGCCGCGGTAGAAGCGGTGCGGCTTGCCCAGGTGCATGTTGAGCTTGAACAGACCGAAGCCCATCAGCGCCACCATCAGCCACAAGCCCGGCACGAAGGCGCTACCGGCACGGAAGGATTCGATCGGCGCGACGCCGAACCAGTCGCCCAGTACCAGCAGGGCGAAGGCGCCCATCACCGTCTGCACGCTCAGGGTGAAGGCGATGTGCGCGTTCTCGTGCGAGCCCAGCAGCTTCTTCCAGTTCCACTGCCGGTCATAACCCTTCTTGGGATCCAGCTCCGGGACATAGCGCTTCTCGTCCTCGCTGCGGTGGTACTTGATAGGCATGTCGTCCACCCGCACCATCTCGCGCTGAATGGACTTCATCTGCTGGAAGCGGATGTTGGGGTGGGTGATGTCGGTGCGCGGAAAGCCGGGGATCTCGGTCTCGGCCTGCACCCGCCCCTCGGGGATGTTCTCGATTACCCCGAAGTCCAGCGCCTTGCCCAGACAGGCGGACACGCAGGCGGGCTTGAGCCCCACCTCCAGCCGATCCACGCACATGTTGCACTTGCTCACCTGGCCCTTCACCGGATCGAGCTGGGGCGCGTTGTAGGGGCAGACCCAGGTGCAGTAGCCGCAGCCGAAGCAGATGTCCGGGTCCTGCAGCACCGCGCCGTATTCGGCGAACTTGGTATAGGCCCGTGTAGGGCAACCCTTCAGACAAACCGGATTGTCGCAATGGTTGCAGGCCATGGAGATGTTGATGCGCCGGTAGTCGGGATAGCTGCCCCCCTCCACGAAGCCCACCGAGCGAAACGCCAGATGCGGCGGCACGTCGTTCTTCTCGCTGCAGGCCGCCTCGCAGGCGTGGCAGGCGATGCAGTTGTCGGCATTGAAATAGAAGCCGTGCTGCTTGTAGCGGTTGGGGTTCTGCTGAGGCAACTCCTCGCCATTGATGACGAAGGGCTGCTCGCGCAGCGGATCGCCCGGCGGTGCCGTCTCGATGGGCTTGCCGTAGCGGTTCACCGGCTTGCAGTCGGTGTCGCTCAGCAGGGCGTATTCGGGTTCGTATTCGCGTCTTTGGAACATACTTTTTTCACCACAGAGGACACAGAGTCCACAGAGCTTCCATAATTTTTTCTTTCACCACAGAGGACACAGAGAACACAGAGAGTTGACATTCAAAAGTCACGAAAAACACCCCAGTAACATGCCGTGTTACTGGAAAGACAACCTGGCCCTTTCGATGAAACAGATTCTCTGTGAACTCTGTGTCCTCTGTGGTTTGAAACATTCAAAACTTCCGCATCTCCTTGCTCAGGCGCGCAGCATGCTCCTGATCCTCGATGCGCTCGATACGTACCGCGGACTGCTTGTAGGCCGGCTGGCGCGAGTGGGGATCGAGCAGGCCGAGCGTGAGGCGGTTGGCGCAGTCGTGGAAGTGGAAGGGCAGGAACACCATGTTGTAGGGCACCCTGCCGGTGGGCTGGGCCATGGCGATGGCGTCGCCGCGCCGCGAGACCAGGCGCACATATTCGCCTCGCTTGATGCCCAGATCCTCCGCCGCATCGGGATTGATCTCGATGAAGGGGATGGGGCTGAACTTGTTGTTGTTGCCGATCTTTCCGGTCTTGGTGCGCCCGTGCCAGTGCTCGATGAGCCGCCCCGTGTTGAGCCAGAAGGGGTACTCCTCGTCCGGCTGTTCGTTGTTGTCCACGAAAGGCAGCGGGATCAGCTTGGCGCGACCGTTGGGATAGCTGAAGCTGGCCGGTTCGGTGTAGATACGCTTGCCGCCCTTGGGTGGCGGCTCGCCGCGCTCGCGCTGCTCCCGGGTGTAGGGCCACTGGATGCCGCGGTTCTGCTCGATCAGCTCGTGGTCCATGC
>CAZVIG010000070.1:4796-8427 GCA_964627395.1 uncultured Sedimenticola sp. | reverse complement strand
AGCAGCGCACTGCGCATCAACTATGTCTCGGACGACGCCTTCCTGTCCGACTTCGGCAGCGATCTGGAGCTGACCAGCGCCTCGCACCTGGAGCGTGCCGCCGAGCTGCGCTACGCCAGCGACCGCTGGCTGCTGCTCGGGCGGGTGCAGCATTTCCAGACCCTGGCCCCCAACCTGTCCCCGGCACAGCGGCCCTACACCCGCCTGCCGCAACTGCTGGCCCGCTATCGCGGCGAGCTGCACGCCGGCGGCCTCTCCCTGGCGTCCGCCCTGGACGCGGAATTCGTCAACTTCCGCAAGACCGGCAACGTGCCGGAGGGACGCCGCCTGGACCTCTGGCCCTCGCTGGCGCTGCCGCTGCGCGAGCCGGACCGTTTCCTGATCCCGCGCGCCGGCCTGCGCTACACCGCCTGGCGCCTGCGCAACAACGGCGACGACCACATCGACCGCCTGACCCCCATCCTGAGCCTGGACGCCGGCCTCTACTACGACCGCCCCACCCGCTGGTTCGGCCATGCGGCCAACCAGAGCCTGGAGCCGCGCCTGTTCTATCTCTGGGTGCCCTACGAGGACCAGTCCAACATTCCGCTGTTCGACACCGCCGACTACGACTTCCGCTTCGACAACCTGTTCCTCGAGAACCGCTTCAACGGCGCCGACCGCCAAGGCGACGCCAACCAGCTCACCCTGGCGCTCACCACCCGCATCACCGACCAGGAGGACGGGCGCGAACTGTTCCGCGCCAGCCTGGGCGGCATCGGCTATCTGCGCGACCGCAAGGTGCGCCTCACCGGCACCACCCCGCTGCGCGACGACAGCTCCGCCCTGGCCGGGGAGCTGGCGGCGCGCCTGGGCAGCGGCTGGCGCGCCCGCGGCGGCCTGGTGTGGAATCCCAACGACGACGTGGTGGAGCAGGCGCTGGCGCGCATCAGCTACCGCGGCGATGCGGACCGCATCTTCAGCGCCGGCTACCGCCTGCGCGACGGCCTCTCCACCAGCACCGACCTGGGGCTGATCTGGCCGCTGGGCCGCGAGACCCGGGCGATCGCGCGCTGGAACTACTCCCTGAGCGAACACCGCAACCTGGATGCGGTGGCCGGCATCGAATACGGCCGCTGCTGCTGGCGGCTGCGCGCCCTGCTGCGCCAGCAGGTCACGGGAACCGGCGACGGCCAGAACCTGTCCTTCCTCCTGCAACTGGAACTCAAGGGCCTGGGCAAGCTGGGCGACAACATCGATGCCCTGTTGAACGACGGCATCTACGGCTATCGACGAGAAGATGACTAGAAACCGATTCCCCCTCCTGGCGGGCCTGCTGCTGGGCCTGTCCCTGCTCGCGGCCGCCCTGCAGGCCGCCCCGCAACTGCTCGACCGCATCGTGGCGGTGGCCGGCGACGACGTGATCACCCTGGGCGAGCTGCGCGACAAGGCGCGCGAGCTGGTCACCGAGCTGCGCCGCCGCAACCCCGCTTCCATGCCCAGCGAGAACCAGATCGTCAACAAGGCCCTGGACGAGCTGATCCTGGAGAAGCTGCAGCTCGCCGAGGCGCGACGCCTGGGCATCACCGCCGACCCGGAGACGGTGGACAAGGCCATCCGGCGCATCGCCGAGAACAACCAGCTCAGCGTGGACCAGCTCCGCCAGGCCCTGGCCGCCGAGGGCATGGACTTCCGCAAGTTCCGCGAGCGGATCCGCGACAAGATCATCATCTCGCGCCTGATCAACCGCGAGGTGACCAACCGCATCCAGGTGACCAAGTCGGAGATCGACCAGTACCTGGCGCGCGAGGCCAATGCGCCGGACGCCAAGCGCGAGGTGCACCTGCTGCACATCCTGGTGGCCACCCCGGACGGCGCCTCGCCGGAACAGATCGCCAAGGCCGAGGCGAAGGCCCGTGAGGCGCGCCGCCGCCTGGACGCCGGCGAGGACTTCGCCAGCGTGGCGCGCGAATTCTCCGATGCACGCAACGCCCTGCAGGGCGGCGACCTGGGCTGGGCCAGCCTGGGCCAACTCACCCCCGCGATCGCCGAGCTGGTCTCCAAGGCGCGCGAGGGGGAGGTGATCGGCCCCTTCCGCAGCGGCGCCGGCTTCCACCTGCTGAAGGTGGCGGGCTTCCGCGGCGGCAAGCGCGCCGAGCGCAAGATCGTGCCCCAGACCCATGTGCGCCACATCCTGATCCGCACCGACGAGGTGACCTCCGACGCGGACGCCCGCCAGCGCCTGGAGCAGCTCCGCCAGCGCATCCTCAACGGCGAGGACTTCGCCGCCCTGGCCCGCTCCCACTCCCAGGATCCGGGCTCGGCGATCAAGGGCGGCGACCTGGGCTGGGTGAACCCGGGCACCATGGTCCCCGATTTCGAGGAGGTGATGAACGCCACCCCCGAGGGCCAGGTGAGCAAGCCCTTCCGCACCCGCTTCGGCTGGCACATCCTGCAGGTGCTGGGACGGCGCCAGCACGACGAGACCGAGGAGGCGCGCCGCCTCGCCGCCAAGAAGGCGATCCGCGACCGCAAGGCGCGCGAGGCCACCGAGCAATACCTGCGGCGCCTGCGCGACGAGGCCTACGTGGAGGTCCGCCCGGACAGCGGCCTGTGAGCGCCATCGCCCTGACCCCGGGCGAGCCCGCCGGTATCGGGCCCGACCTGGCGGTCCGCATCGCCCAGCAGGCCTGGTCCCGCCCCCTGGTGGCGGTGGCCGATCCGGAACTGCTGCAGGCCCGCGCCGAACGCCTGGATCTGCCCCTGGAACTGGCGCCCTGGAACGGCACCGACCGCCCCGCCTCGCCCGGCACCGTCTACTGCGACGCCGTGCCCCTGGCCCGCCCCGCCACGCCGGGGCGGCTGGATACCGGCAATGCGAGCTATGTGCTGGAGACCCTGCGCCGCGCCACCCGGGGCTGCTTGGAAGGCCGCTATGCGGCGCTGGTCACCGGCCCGGTGCACAAGGGGATCATCAACGAGGCGGGCATCCCCTTCAGCGGCCATACCGAGTTCCTGGCGGAGATCACCGGGTGGCCGCCGGTGATGATGCTCGCCTGCCCTGGCCTGCGGGTGGCCCTGGCCACCACCCACCTGCCGCTGCGGGCCGTGCCCGATGCCATCACCCCAGCGGTGCTGGAAAAGGTGATCCGCGCCCTGCACCACGACCTGGTGGAGCGTTTCGGCATCGCGGACCCGAACATCCTGGTGTGCGGTCTCAACCCCCACGCCGGCGAGGGCGGTCATCTGGGGCGCGAGGAGATCGAGGTGATCGAGCCCACCCTGGCGCGGCTGCGCGCCGAAGGCATCCGCCTCAGCCCACCCCTCCCCGCCGATACCCTGTTCACCCCCCACCATCTGGATGCCGCCGACGCGGTGCTGGCCATGTATCACGACCAGGGCCTGCCGGTGCTAAAGCACAAGGGCTTCGGACGCGCGGTGAACATCACCCTGGGGCTGCCCATCGTGCGCACCTCGGTGGACCACGGCACCGCCCTGGAACTGGCCGGCACCGGCCAGGCCGACCCGGGCAGCCTGATCGCCGCCATCGAGCAGGCGCTTACGATGTCTGGGTGACCAGAAGCCTCCTACCCGATGGACCGCCAAGGGCGCGAGGGTTCGTTGTGGGAGGGGCTTCAGCCCCGACAGCGGC
>CAZVIG010000070.1:0-4696 GCA_964627395.1 uncultured Sedimenticola sp. | reverse complement strand
CAACGCCAGCCAATGTGTCGCGGCTGAAGCCGCTCCCACAGGCGAGTGCCCCTAGGGAGGAAAGGAGAACAGTTTCGTAGGGTGGGTTGAGCACAGCGAAACCCACCGCAGGATTCACCACCGGCTCCCGTCCCCTTTGGTGGGTTTCGTTTCACTCGACCCATCCAACAGACTCGCTGACGAGGGCATCTTTGTGGGAGGGGCTTCAGCCCCGACAGCGGCGCAACGCCAGCCAGTGCGTCGCGGCTGAAGCCGCTCCCACAGGCGGGTGTCCCTAGGGAGGGGAGGAGAACAGCGAGGAAGTCCCAACCTCTGCAAGCCTTCGCGTCCTTTGCGGTGCCCCCTCCTCGGCCCTGTCTCAGGTGTCGCGCTCGATCTTCTCCTTGACCTGCAGCGCCACCTCGAGGGCACGCAGGCCGGTCTCGCCACCCACCAGGGGCGGCTCGCCGGTGCGGATACAGCGCACGAAGGCGTCGATCTCCGCATCCAGGGGCTTGACCGGCTCGATGGCCACCCGCTCGGTGACGATCTCCGGCCACTCCTCGCCCGGTTTCTCCTGCGGATAGGCAGTGTCCAGGGTCTGCTCGATGAAGTCCAGGGACTGGTAGCGGTGATGCTCGAAGACCCGGATGCGGCGCATGCGCTCGCGCGAGACGCGGCTGGCGATGACGTTGGCCACCGCGCCGTTGGCGAACTCCAGGCGCGCATTGGCGATGTCCAGGTGATCGGTGAGCACCGCGGCGCCGGCGGCGGAGATGTGGCGGATCTCGCTGTCGATCAGCGATAGCACGATGTCGATATCGTGGATCATCAGATCGGAGATCACGTCCACGTCGGTGGCACGCGCCACGAAGGGACTCATGCGGTGCGCCTCGATGAAACGCGGCGAACGGATGCGCTGGGCCAGCGCCATCACCCCGGCGTTGAAACGCTCCAGGTGGCCGATCTGGAGCACCACTCCGGCGTCTTTCGCCAGGCGCACGATCTCGGCCCCCTCCTCCACGCTGGCGGCGATGGGCTTCTCCAGCAGGACGTGCCGGCCCGCCTCCAGGAAGGGACGGGTCACCGCCAGATGCGCCGTGGTGGGCACCACCACGCTCACCGCGTCCACCCGGTCGATCAGATCCGCGGGGTCGGTAAAGGCCTCGCAGCCCGCCTCCTCCGCCACCCGGCGGGCGGTATCCGGATCGGTGTCCGCCACCCCCACCAGCTCCACCTCCGGATGACGCGCATGGATGAGGGCATGGAAACGCCCCAGATAGCCCACGCCGGCCACGCCCACCTTGATCTTCGACACCCTTGCCCCTCCTGCGATTGCGCGGCGGCCGAAAGCGGCCGCCCGAAAGGCGAAAGGTTAGCAGAAGGCGGGACTGACCGGGTTCCGGCCGCCTCCAGACCAACCCAAGGGCCTGACCCGGGAGCGCCGCCATCCTGGCGGCCCGGCCGGCGGGACGCCGGCGCTCCCAAGGAGAGCCAACTGCTGCTGCCTCCCCGACAGAGCCTGAGACTCCCCGTTATCGATCAAGGGAGCGGCATTCAGCGCACCGCGAGCGCCGCCCAGAGCCCGAGCATACGCTGCGGCGAGAGGCGCCGGCGGCATCCGGTGTGCCGCTCGCCGCGGGTGCGACGCGCCTCCACCCGGGTGTCGACCAGCCGCGGCAGCACGGCGCAAACCGGGGCGATACGCGCCGTGGCATCTTCTGCCGGTTGCGGCGAGGCCTCCGCCTGCACCGCCAGGGTCGCCGACAGGGCGATCGCCACCACCAGCACCAGCACTCCGAAGGGATCGGGACGCCGCAGGTCCCTGCCTGGCTGTTTCATGGGAACACCTCGCTTTGCCGTGGACGTGTTCCCAGTGTGGTCCGGCATGTCGGGCATCGGTGTGCGCCGGCGCACAGCAGGCCGGAGTCGGGTTGTCTGCATTCCCGAAGGCCGAAGCCGGTCACGCCGGCGGCGGAAGCGCTTGGCAGGGCGGCCGTGCGCAAGGTCCGTTGCGGCCTACTTTTTCTTCTCCTCCGGCTTTTCCTCGGCGGACTCCTCGACCGCGCCACCCGCCTTGAGCCGCTCCACGATGGCGGTCTCGCCGGCCAGGGTGGCGCGCGCCAGGGCGCTGCGGCCCGCCGCGTCCTTGAGGTTGGGGTCCGCCCCGGCGCGCAGCAGCAGCGCCACCAGATCTTCGTGTCCGTAGGCGCTGGCGAGCATCAGGGCGGTGCTGCCCGCCTTGTCGGTGGCGTTCACGTCGGCACCGGCCAACAGCAGGGCGCGCACCGTGTCGCGGTTGCCGGCGGCCGCCGCCAGCACCAGCACCGGCACCCCGGCGGCATTGCGCGCATCGGGTGTCGCCCCGCCGGCGAGCAGGTCGCGTACCGCCTGCACCCGGCCGGCTCCGGCCGCGGCCAGAAGCTGCCGATCCGGCTCCTCGGCCCGGCCGGGGCCGGACCACCACAACCCGGCCAACAGAATGAGCACCAGAATCCTGAGCATCCCTCATCACCTCCGCACGTCCCGCCCACGGGACGAATAGGGTTCCGTTCGACTCTTGATCGGCCGATGCGGACGCGACTTGAGGGACGGCGCTTGCTTTTGGCACGGCACCGGCTTAGCGTTAGATGCCCGCGCCCCGGCGGCGCATCGCCCCCATGACAACAATCAGCCAGGGAGCCCATGAGCAGCAGCGACACACCCCGGATCGACATCCAGGTCGAGACCCAGCACGTGGCGGACCAGTCCGACCCGGACAACGACCGTTATGTCTTCGCCTACACCATCACCATCAGCAACCGCGGCGACGAGCCGGCGCGCCTGCTCAACCGGCACTGGGTGATCACCGACGCCAACGGCAAGGTGCAGGAGGTGCGCGGCGAGGGGGTGGTGGGCGAGCAGCCGCACATAAAGCCGGGCGAGTACTTCCAGTACACCAGCGGGGCGGTGATCGAGACGCCGGTGGGCACCATGGAGGGCGAATACGAGATGGTGACCGACGACGGCCGCAGCTTTCTCGCGCCCATTCCGCGCTTCACCCTGGCCATTCCCCGTACCCTGCACTGAGCCCCCATGGCGGTCCATGCCATCGGCGACGTCCAGGGTTGCCACGACGAGCTGCAGCGCCTGCTGGAGCGGATCGACTTCCAGCCCGGCCGCGACCGGCTCTGGTTCGTGGGCGACCTGGTCAACCGCGGCCCGCGCTCCCTGGAGGTGCTGCGCCTGGTGCGCGACCTGGGCGATGCCGCGGTCACGGTGCTGGGCAACCACGACCTGCACCTGCTGGCCGCCGCCGCGGGTCAGGCCCTGCCGGGCGAGAAGGACACCTTCGACGACGTGCTCTCCGCACCCGACCGCGACGAGCTGATCCACTGGCTGCGCCACCGGCCGCTGATGCACCACGACCCGCAGCTCGACTTCGCCCTGCTGCATGCCGGCCTGCCGCCGCAGTGGACCCTGCCGCAGGCCCTGCTGCATGCGCGCGAGGTGGAGGAGGTATTGCGCAGCGAGGAGCACCCCGCCTTCTTCGCCGAGATGTACGGCAACAAGCCGAAGCGCTGGTCGAAGGATCTCAAGGGCATGGACCGGCTGCGCTTCATCACCAACTGCTTCACCCGGCTGCGCTTCGTGCGCCTGGACGGCAAGCTGCTGCTCAAGGAGAAGGGGCCGCCCGGCTCGGTGGACGACCCGCTGGCGGTGCCCTGGTTCGACCACCCGGAACGCGCCAGCCGCGGCAGCCGCATCGTGTTCGGCCACTGGTCCACCCTGGGCTATGTGGCGCGCCACAACGCCTGGGCCATCGACACCGGCTGTTTATGGGGCGGCCGGCTCACTGCCCTGCGCCTGGACGGCGACCGGCCGGAGCCGGTCCAGGTGGACTGTCCCGGGGCCCAGGACCCGCTGCGCTTCAGTTGACCCGCCGACCGCGGGCGATGTTGCGCCCGTAGAAGATCTCCAGCATCTCGCGCCGCAGCTTCTCGGTGATCTGGCGCTGCTCGCGCGGCGGGATGTCCTCGGCGTCCACCCCGAACAGATAATTGTCCAGATCGAACTCCTTGAGCATCATCTTGGTGTGGAACAGGTTCTCCTGGTACACGTTGACGTCGATCATCTGGTAGCGCTCGCGGGTGTCGCGCGCCAGGAAGTTCTGGATGGAATTGATCTTGTGGTCGATGTAGTGCTTCTTGCCGTTCACGTCACGGGTGAAGCCGCGCACCCGGTAGTCCATGATGACGATGTCCGAGTCGAAGCTGTGGATCAGGTAGTTGAGCGCCTTGAGCGGCGAGATGCGCCCGCAGGTGGAGACGTCGATGTCCACCCGGAAGGTGGAGATGCCGTTGTCGGGATGGCTCTCCGGATAGGTGTGCACCGTGAGGTGGCTCTTGTCCAGATGCCCCACGATGGCCTCCGGCAGGGGACCGGGCGCCTCGGTGTTGGAGATGTCCTGCGCCGCCACCGGCTCCTCGGAGATCAGCATGGTGACGCTGGCGCCCTCCGGCTCGTAGTCCTGGCGCGCCACGTTGAGGATATTGGCGCCGATGATCTCGGCGACGTCCTCGAGGATATGGGTCAGGCGCTCGGCGTTGTAGGCCTCGTCGATGTAGCGGATGTACTCGCGCACCTGGTCCGCCGTGCCGGCGTAGCAGATGTCGTAGATGTTGAAGCTGAGCGTCTTGGTCAGGTTGTTGAACCCGTGCAGTTTCATGCGCGAGGC
>CAZVIG010000069.1:0-8454 GCA_964627395.1 uncultured Sedimenticola sp. | reverse complement strand
CGGTGAAGGGCAGCCTGCGCTACCGCGGGGCTGCCCTCGCGGTAGCGCAGGCTGCCCTTCACCGCGGGCGCCTCCAGGCTGGCCTCCAGGCGCGGGCTGCGTGCGGCATGTTGCAGTACGGTCGTGAATTTTTCGAAATCGGAGTCGCCGAGCCGCAGCCGCCGGGTGTTCAGTTCGATGTGCCAGGCGGGCTGCCGGCCCAGCGGGGTCCGGGCGCCGCCGAGGCGGTCGCTGAAGGCGCGCCACTCGGCCAGGTCGAGGCGCGTCAGGCGCGCCAGCAGGCGGTGTTCGTCGCGCCCGGGCAGGCGCGCCCGGCCGCGTGCGAAGCGCAGCTCGCTGCGACGGCCGTCGAGGGTGAACAGGGCGTCCAGACGTTTGCCATAGCGCAGATGCACCGGCCCCGGCGAGCGGCCCAGGGGCAGGGCGACCTCCAGGGGGCGTTTCGCCTTCGCCGTTTTGCCCAGCGGCGCCGGCAGCGCCAGGGCCATGCCCTGCAGATCGCTCTTCACTGTCAGTTGCGCCGGCGCCTCGCCCGGCGGCAGATCGAGGTCCACCACGAAGTCGCTGCGTCCCTCGGCGAGCTGCAGAGGCAGGGCGGGGAAGCGGGCCTGGAGCTGGTCGCGCGTCCAGCGGGCACGGGCCTGGATGCGGGTGCCGCCGCCGGAGCGGGGACCGATGTCCACGCGCAGCGGTCCGCCCAGCGCCAGTCCCACCAGCCCTTTGGCGCGCACCGAGTCGAGGTCGAAGCGCAGGCGGCCGTGGATGCGCTCTATGTCCAGATCCCAGTCGCTCAGGCGCAGGCGGTCTCCCTTGAAGCCAAGGGTGCCGTCGAGGCGGTATTCCTCGTCCCCGTCGGCGAGCGGGATACGCAATGTCAGATCCAGCGTCGCGGGGCCCTGCGCCTCCAGGCCCCGGGCCATGGCGCCGAAGCGCGCCGCCAGGGCGGGGGAGCGCAGCAGGCGCAGCTCGTCGCTCAGGGGGCCTTCGACGCGGCCGCGGATGCGCAGGGGGGCCGGCGGGTCCAGGCTGGCGATGTCGGTGCGTACGTCGCGCAGACGGCTGGCGTAGATGCGCCCGTCCCCTGCGGTGATGTGCAGGCTGTTCTGCTCGAAGTGCAGGCGTGCGCTCAGGGCGCGCAGCGGCGGCCAGCCGGGCTGGTAGTCCAGATCGGTGTCGCGCACCTCCGCGATCACCTCGAAGGTGCCGCTGCGACGGCGGTGGAAGGGGAAGTCGTCGAGCGGGCCGTGCAGCAACAGGTCGGCCTGCTGCAGCCGGCCCTTGTCCAAGGCGCGGTCCAGCCAGGCGACCAGCCCCTCGCTCATGATGGCGGTGGGCAGATAGGTGGGGGTGGCGCTCACCGGACCGCTGTCGAGGTGGGCGCGCAGCGCCAGCCGCAGTGGGCCGGCGGCGGGCCGGTCGATCTGGAACCAGAGGCGTGCCGGCACCTCCGGCAGGGTCAGTCGGAGATCGGGGCTGAACAGGGTCCAGGCCTCCCCCTGGCTGCGCCAGTGGAGGGCGCCCTGGAGCCGCTTCACCGGCTGCGGGGTGCGGAACAGTTGGCGGTAGTCGAGGCGCAGGTCGCGCGCATCCAGGTCCAGGTCCAGGCGCCCGGGAGCGGCGCTCAGGCGACCGTCCAGCCCCTCGGCGCCGGGGATCTCGCGCCAGGGGCTGATGGCGACGCCGTGCAGCCGGGCCGCCAGCGCCCAGCGTTCGCCCTGGCGCTGCAGGCGCAGCGCCTGCAGCTCGCCGCGCGGGCGCAGTCCGGCCAGGGCCTGGTCGACGGGCGGCGGCAGCAGCCCCGGTGGCGGGCGGAAGGCGACCAGGCGGTGCAGCAGGGGCAGCGGCAGGCGGGTGACCGCGGCGTCGCTCACCGGCCCGTCGGGAGCGGGATGCTGGCGCCAGGCGGCATCCAGAGTCAGGGTTTCGCCTTCGGGGTCGAGCTGGAGCTGCAGTCCCGTGGCGAGGATGCGCCAGTCGTCGCGGGTGCGGCGCTGGAAGTCCAGGGCGCCGCCGAGGCGCGCCAGGGTCAGGGGCGGGGCGGCGTCGCCATGACGCAGCGCTATGTCTTGCAGGACGAAGTCGCCCCGTGCGCTCTGCTCATGGCCCTCCCGCCAGTTCTGCCACAGGCGCAGGTCCAGGGTGCCGGACTGCAGCCGGTAGTCGGCGGGCAGATAGGCGCGCAGCAGCGCCGCCAGGCGCAGCCCCTGCACCTCCAGGTAGCTGCGGCCGCTCCAGGGGCCGGCGGTCGGCAGGCCGTCGAGGTCGGCGGCGAGGCGGGCGCGGCCCAGCGGGCTCTCGAGGCGGCCGCGCAGGCGCAGGCCTTCGTCTTCACGCTCGAGGTCCAGTTCCAGGGGGTCGATGCGCAGCGGCGCGGCGCCGCGCTGGCGGTCGTGCCAGGTGAGCCGCACCTTGCGCAGGCGCAGGTGGCGCGGGACGGGCACGCCGCCATGATCGGCGAGCGGCGGCAACCCCTCCACCCGCAGGCCGCCGTCGGTATCGCGGATCAGGGTGAGGTCCAGGCCTTCCAGGGTGAGGCGCAGGGCGTCCAGGGGGCGGCCGCGCAGCAGGCTGAGGTGGTCGAGGTCGATGCCCAGGCGCTCCAGCCGCAGGGCCTGGGGCCCTTCGCCCAGGCGCACGCCTTCCAGCCGCAGACGCGGGCCTATGCCCCACCAGCTTGCGCGGATGTGCGCGAAGCGCACCGGCATGCCGGCCTGGCGGCTCAGCCAGGCCTCGAGCGGGGCATGGGCGCGTTCCAGGAGGGGGGTGGCGAGCCGCGCCGCCAGCGCCAGCAGGCCCCAGACGAGGATCACGGCCACCAGCAGGCGGCGTGCGCCACGCAGCAGGCGGGTCTTCATGGGACGGACCCGGCGGGGTCAGACCAGCACGACGTCATACTGCTCCTGGGTGTAGAGTGCCTCCGCCTGCAGTTTGATGGGCTTGCCGATGAATTGTTCCAGCTCCGCCAGGTTCTGGGATTCTTCGTCCAGCAGGCGGTCGATCACCTCCGGCGAGGCCAGCACCAGCAGTTGCTCCACGTCGAACTGGCGCGATTCGCGCAGGATCTCGCGGAAGATCTCGTAGCAGGTGGTCTCCGCGGTCTTGATGCTGCCGCGCCCGCGGCAGGTGGGGCAGGTCTCGCACAGCACGTGCTCCAGGGACTCGCGGGTGCGCTTGCGGGTCATCTCCACCAGGCCCAGGGCCGACACCTCGGAGATCTGGGTCTTGGCATGGTCGCGCGCCAGGCAGCGCTCAAGGGCGCGGATCACCTGGCGCTTGTGCTCGGGATCGGTCATGTCGATGAAGTCGATGATGATGATCCCGCCCAGGTTACGCAGGCGCAACTGGCGGCAGATGGCCTGGGCCGCCTCCAGGTTGGTCTTGAAGATGGTTTCTTCCAGGGTGCGATGGCCCACGAAGCCGCCGGTGTTGACGTCGATGGTGGTCATCGCCTCGGTCTGGTCGATCACCAGGTGGCCGCCGGACTTGAGTTCCACCGTGCGGCGCAGCGCCTTCTGGATCTCGTCCTCCACCCCGTACAGATCGAAGATGGGGCGCTCCCCGGGGTAGTACTCGATCTGGGTGTCGGAGTCGGGCAGGAACTTGTGCGCGAACTGGCGCGCCTTCTCCCAGCTCGAGCGGGAGTCGATGCGCACCCTTTCCACCTCCGGACTCACCAGGTCGCGCAGGGCGCGCAGCGCCAGCGGCAGGTCCTCGTGCAGCACCGCCACCGCCTTCACGTTGGCCGCCTTCTCCTGGATCGACTGCCACAGCCGCTGCAGGTAGCGCATGTCGTGGCGCAGCGCCTCCTCGTTGGCGCCCTCGGCCGCGGTGCGCGCGATGAAACCGCCGGGCAGCTCCGATTCCTCGGCGAAGCTGGCCAGTATCTGGCGCAGGCGGGCGCGTTCCTGTTCGTCCTCGATCTTCTGCGACACGCCCACGCTCTGCATGTTGGGCATGTAGACCATGTAGCGGGAGGGGATGGAGATGTTGGTGGTGAGCCGGGCGCCCTTGCTGCCCAGCGGATCCTTGACCACCTGCACCACGATCTCGCCGCCCTCGCGCACCAGTTCGGTGATCTGCTGCTCCTGGCGGCCGCCGCTGCAGTAGATGTCCGAGGCGTGCAGAAAGGCGGCGCGTTCCAGTCCCACCTCGACGAAGGCCGCCTGCATGCCGGGCAGCACCCGGCACACCCGGCCCTTGTAGATGTTGCCCACCAGCCCGCGGCGCGCGGTGCGTTCGATGATGATCTCCTGCACCACGCCGTTCTCGATCACGGCCACGCGGGTCTCGGGCGGGGTGATGTTGATCAGGATCTCTTCGCTCATGGTGGCCAGTCTAACTCAGGCGACAAGGGCGCGGGCGGATCAGCCGTGCACGATCAGCAGATAGATCACCAGCAGGAAGATGGCGATCATGGTGCTGGTCTCGACCCAGTTCACCTTGCCGTCGTCCTGCACCGCCTTCCAGAGTATCAGCATGGAGGGGAAGCCGAGCAGGATGGCGCTGGTGGTGTGGATGTCGATGGGGATCACGCCGTTGCCGCCGTCCACCGCCGGGATCACCCCGGTCTGGGTGAAGGCCGCGAGCAGGATCATGGCCGCCGGCAGCACCAGGAAGGGCACCTGGGTGATGGCGCCCGAGGCGTTGGCCATGGCGATGCTGTATTTCTTCTGGAAGTGGGCGGTGCCGATCATGATGAAGGCGCCCGCCGCCGAGAACAGGCTGAGCACGATGGCGCCGAACATCTCGGGGTAGCCGGCCGCCTCCAGGCGGTGCACCAGGATGTCGGCGAACTCTCCCACGGCGTGGCCGCCGACCACCGACAGCAGCAGGCCGCCGATGCCGAAGGCGGCGATGGCCGCGACCGGCATCAGGTTGGCCTGTGCGGTGTCCAGGGGCACGTCCTCGGCCGATTCGGGCGCATGGCTGCCGGAAAAGCGTTTCACCAGGCGGGTGGTGGCCACCGCCTGGATCGCCAGCAGCACGCTGCCGAAGACATACAGGTCGGTGGTGTTGAGCGCCGCCACGCCGCCGCCGCGCACCGCGAAGGCCTTCATCAGCAGCATGATCACCCCCAGGCTGAAGAAGACCCCCGCCGCCGCGGCGTAGAGATCGGTGCTCAGGCCCACCAGCGGGCGCGGCAGGCTGGCGTTGCCCTCCACGTCGCGCGGCAGCAGGCCGCAATAGAGACCGAAGGCCGCCGCACCCACGTGCAGGGTCAGCACCGTGACGATGAAGCCCACGCGCGGGGTGGCCATCAGCACGAAGGCCAGCATCACCAGCTCGGGAATGTTGCTCGACAGCCCCGCCATGGTGCCGGCCACGAAGGCGTTCATGCGCCGCCGCCGCGCATAGCCGTCCACCGCCTTGATCATCATCTCCGAGGAGGCGAACACCACCATCAGGCCGCCCACGCCCAGCAGCCCGCCGCGCAGCCAGCCCTCGCCGTGCAGTACGAAATTGCCGATGGCCACCAGGGCCAGCCCCGCCAGCAGCAGCCAGAGCCACTGCCTGCCTTCGTGATGCGATTCCTGTGATGACATGCCTGTGTCGCCGTGGTTGGAAACGGCGCGATGTTATCACCCGGGCACGGCGGGCCTGCTAAGCTGGGATGGCAGCCGGTGCAGGGGATTCCCGACAGTGCGATCCTCTCACCCATGGTTTTCGATCTCCGGGCCCGCCATGACCATTCCCCTCGGCCTCTACGTCCACATCCCCTGGTGCGTGCGCAAGTGCCCCTACTGCGACTTCAACTCGCACCGGGCGCCGCAGGCGCTGCCGGAGGAGGACTATGTGGATGCCCTGCTGCGCGACCTGGCGGTGCAGGCCGAACGGGTGGCGGGGCGGACGCTGCAGACGGTGTTCATCGGCGGCGGCACGCCCAGCCTGTTCTCGGGGCGGGCGATCGGGGAGCTGCTGGCGGGCGTCGAGCGCATCCTGCCGTTGGCCCCGGATGCCGAGATCACCCTGGAGGCCAACCCCGGCACCGCCGAGGCGGGGCGCTTCGCCGACTACCGTGCGGCCGGGGTGAACCGCCTCTCGATCGGGGTGCAGAGCCTGGACGATGCCGCACTGCGGGCGCTGGGGCGCATCCATGACCGGGTGCAGGCCCTGGCGGCGGTGGACATGGCGCGCCGTGCCGGCTTCGACAATCTCAACCTGGACCTGATGTACGGCCTGCCCGACCAGTCGCTGGCGGCGGCCTTGGCGGACCTCGATGCGCTGATCGCGCTGGGGCCGGAGCATCTCTCCTGGTACCAGCTCACCCTGGAGCCGAACACCCTGTTCCACCACGACTCGCCGCCGCTGCCGGACGACGATGCCCTGGGCGAGATGATGGAGGCCGGCCTGGCGTACCTGTCGGACGCGGGGTTCACGCAGTACGAGATCTCGGCCCATGCCCGGCCCGGGCGGCAGGCGCGGCACAATCTGAACTACTGGCAGTTCGGCGACTACCTGGGAATCGGCGCCGGGGCGCATGCCAAGCTGACCGCCGCCGACGGCACGGTGCGGCGTTACGCCCGGCCCCGCCATCCCCGGGACTACCTTGGCGATCCGGTGGCGCCGGGCAGCGAGCGCCGGCTCTCGCCGGAGGAGCTGCCCATCGAGTTCTTCCTGAACGCCCTGCGCCTGAGCGAGGGGGTGCCCTCGGCCTTGTTCGAGGCGCGCACCGGGCTGCCGCTGGCGGCGGTGGCCGACCGCCTGGCCGAGGCGCGGGCGCGCGGCCTGCTGGATCCCGACCCGGAGCGGCTGCGGCCCACGCCACTGGGTCAGCGTTTTCTCAACGACCTGTTGGCGGTACTGGACGCATGAACGGCCTGGAGGACTTCGAGCTGGCTTGTCCCTACTGCGGCGAGCCCCAGTCGCTGCGGGTGGATCTGGAGATGGCCGGCGATACCTTCATAGAGGACTGCCGCGTCTGCTGCCGGCCCATGGTGTTGCGGCTGACCGGGGAGAACGACGGCTGGCGCCTCGAGGTGCGACGGGAGGACGATCCATGAGCGAGCAAGACTACCGACCCATCGCCTGCGGCCTGCATTCGGAGCTGGAGCTGCTGGCCATGCATCGCCGCCGGGTGCGCCTGGTGCTGGACGAGGGAACCCTCGAGGGGCGGGTCCTGGACCTGGCGGTGCACGACCGGGCCGAGTTCCTGGTGCTGGAATCCGGCGGGGAACGGCACGAGATCCGGCTCGATCGCATCCGCAGCATCGAGCCGGGTGACGGAAAACCGACGGCTTGAAGTCGGTGCTCCTAACCCAATGTATTGAAAGGAAAACTGCTGGGAATCAGGGTCCCGAAACGCACCCTTTAATTCGCGGAGACAAGCGGTTTCGGCTGTGCTAGCTTCAGGGTGACGGAGCGCGCCGAAGGGAGTGTTTCGGCCGCGGATCGGAGAACTTTAGGGTGAACGGCATGAAAAAGACCACGACCATCGCCGGAAAGGATTTCGAGGAATGGGCCGCCCTTGCACAGAGCGACCCCCGGGCCTTCGAGAAGATGCGCCAGGCCGCCATCGACGACTACATCACCAGCGTGCCGGACGCGCACCAGGAGCGGCTGCGCCGCCTGCAGTGGCGCATCGAACAGGAGCGGCGTCTGGCGCGCACCCCCATGGGGGCCTGCCTGCGCATCTCGCGCATGATGTGGGACAGCCTGCTGGGGCGCGGCGGGCTGCGCGAACAGCTCCAGGGCCTGGCCGGCCGTCTCCAGGGCGAGGCGGGCGAGCGCCCCTCGGCGGCGCTGCTCTCCTTCGAGCGTGCCGCGGGCCAGCGCTAGGCCGCTTGCGTCCCGCGCGCCGATGCTGTAGATTACGCGGCCTTTCGCCCAGCCCGCCCACTGCCGGCGGCGCCATCGGGCACGGGTTGAAACAGACATTGGCCAGCGGGCCGGAGACGGAAATGAAAGCGGATATCCACCCGAACTACCACGACGTGAAGGTCACCTGCAGCTGCGGCAACAGCTTCGAGACGCGCTCGACCTACGAAAAGGACGAGCTTCACGTGGAAGTGTGCTCGGCCTGTCACCCCTTCTATACCGGCCAGCAGAAGATCATGGACACCGCCGGCCGGGTGGACAAGTTCAAGAAGCGTTTCCGCCGCTGAGCGCGCCGGCCGCGCGCGGCCGAGCATTGAAAAGACAAAAGGCGCCCTCGCGGCGCCTTTTGCTATTCTGCGCAGCGATTTCCCCTCTCCCTGGAGCCCCCGATGAGCGATTCCTGCGACCGTACCGATGCCGACTTCGAAATCAACCAGGCCGCCCTGGAATATCACGCCCGCCCCGTGCCGGGGAAGATCGCCATCCAGGTGACCAAGCCCGCCGAGACCGCGCGCGATCTCGCCCTGGCCTATACCCCGGGTGTGGCCGAGCCGGTACGGCGCATCGCCGACAACCCCGAGGACGCCTACCGCTACACCGCCAAGGGCAACCTGGTGGCGGTGATCACCGATGGCACCG
>CAZVIG010000068.1:0-8762 GCA_964627395.1 uncultured Sedimenticola sp. | reverse complement strand
CGCGAATGGGACCCGAGGAAGATCACCTGGAGGGACCAGCCCATGGCGACCGGCTCGCTGTCCCCGCCGGTCGCCCTGCTCGGCGCCTTTCAGGACGTCAACCAGTGGCGCGGCACGCACACCAGCCCCAACGATCTGCCGGTCGTGGTTCAGGAACACCTGGACTATCCGAGCCGCAACCATGGCTTCCTGATCAACAACCCCGATCCCATCCGCTATTTCCGCAGCTTCCGCTCGGACAATGCCCTGACACGCACCGAGACCGACATGGACTTCGCGCCAAGACTGTTGCTGAAGGTGCGGCTGCCGGGTCCCGAACCCTATCTCGACGCGAGCAACATGGGGCTGCCTCCCCTGCCCCCGGACACCGATCTGGATGCACGCCTGACCGGCCCCGGCGTGCTGGTGGTGCGGGTCGCCGGCGGAAGCCACTGGCCCGCCAACTGGGAGGTGGCGACGCAGTAGCCTGTCATTCGAACCCCTCGTGCATCCTTCTCCCTGCATGCACCCCCTCATCACGTGTTTGCCTTTTCGCCGCCAGCGTCCAAACTGGAAAGCATCCACCCAAGGGAGGAAACACCGATGAAGACCCTGACGGAGCTGCTCGACGACAAAGGCCATGACTGCGCGACCATCGCACCCGATGCCTCGGCGCTGGAGGCGGCACGGGCGATGGCGGAAAAGGGCATCGGCTCGCTGCTGGTGATGGAGGACGGGGAACTCAAAGGTTTGATCTCCGAACGGGACATTACCTACAAGCTGGTCGCCGCCGGCGGCTCGCCGGAACGCACGCCGGTTCGGGACATCATGTCGTCCCACATCCTCTGTGTCGGCCCGGACAAGACGGTGGACGAATGCATGGCCCTGATGACCGACAAGCGGGTCCGCCATCTGCCGGTCACGCACGACGGTCGTATCGTGGGCGTCATCTCCATCGGCGATGCGGTCAAGGCGGTGATCGCCGACCAGCAGTTCATCATCGAACAACTGGAGACCTACATCACCAGCTGACACCCTGGCTGCAGCCGCATCCATGACCGACGCACCCCTCTACCCGGCCACCGGCCAGGTCCGCTGCTACGACGTGGCCGGCCGGGAGATCCCCTGCGCCGGCTCCGGCCAGGACGCCGAATACCGCCATGGCACTCCCTGGCCGCAGCCGCGCTTCGAGGTCCGCGGCGGGCAGGTGCGCGACCGCCTCACCGGTCTGTTCTGGAGCCGCGACGCCAATCCCTGCGAATTCCCGCTGACCTGGGACGAGGCCCTCGCCGCCGTGCGCCGGCTCAACCACGATCGCTACCAGGGCGCCGACGACTGGCGCCTGCCCAACCGCCGCGAGCTGCGCAGCCTGGTCAGCCATCAGACCCGGCGCCCCGCGCTGCCGGAGGACCACCCCTTCGAAAACCTCTTTCTCGGCTGGTACTGGAGTTCGACCAGCTACGCCGGCAATCCCGCGCATGCCTGGTACGTGCACATGGAGGGGGCACGGATGTTCTATGGCGGCAAGGATCAGTCCTACCTGGTGTGGCCGGTCCGCGGCACGGGCAACGGCCTGCTGGCCCGCACCGGGCAACGGCGCTGCTTCACCGGGGACGGCACGCCCATCGACTGCGTAGGCACCGGGCAGGACGGCGAGTACCGCCTGGGACGGCCCTGGCCCCGGCCCCGCTTTCGATCGCATCCCCTGGGCATTCAGGATGCACTCACCGGGCTGGTGTGGCGGCGCGAGGCCGACCTGACCGATGGCGTGGTCAGTTGGCCGGAGGCGCTGGAGGCCGCGGCGGCGCTGGGCCGCCGGGAGGACATCGCCTGGCGCCTGCCCAACATCCTCGAGCTGGAATCGCTGACCGATTGCGAACGCTTCTCCCCGGCCCTGCCCGCGGATGCACCCTTCGTGAACCTGCGCGAGGCCTACTGGTCCTCCACCACGAGCTGTTTCGAGCCCGACTGGGCATGGGCCCTCTACCTGGACAAAGGCGCGGTCGGCGTCGGGCAGAAGCGCGGCCGCCACTTCCATGTCTGGGTGGTCACCCATCCGGGAAATGACGCAGTATCGACGACCTGAGGGCGGCGGTACGGCAAACCCGAACCGGGTTCCGGCATTGGATCCGCCATGGAACCAATAGCGATGCGGCCTGTCTCGGGTCCCGGAAGCCGGTATCTTCCGATCGATGGGCGATTCGTGATAGATTGCCCTCACTCACCGACACCACGGCAAACGATGTTGCGACGTCTCATCATTCTCTGGTTGATCGTCTCGGTGCTGGGCTACGGCCTGGCGCTGGCCGCCGACGTGCACCAGACCGAGTGGACCGCGTCCGATGTCGCCGGGACGCCGACACCGGATTCGCCGGATCAGCAACCCGCCCTGGACGATCTGGACTGCGGCCACTGCAGCCACGGTGTCTACCATCTGCTGGGGCTCACCCCTTCCTTCGACTTCTCAGTGCTCAGCCTGGCGCATGTGACCACCGGCCTGGGTGAGCATCCTGCCCTGCGTCCCATTCCCCAGGCGATCCACCGCCCTCCCATCGCTGCCTGAATCATCCTCTGCATGACGCGCGCCCAAGCGGCATGCGTCGATCTGCAACCCCGATTCAGGATCAACGTCATGAAACACATGATGATGCGAGCCGTCTGCGGCTTGCTGGGGATGGCGCTGGCCACCCCGTCATTCGCTGCCATCGGCAGCGCCCCTGCCGGCGTGGCGGGGTTGGTCGCCCGCGCCCTGGAGACCAGCCCCGAGATGGCGGCGGCCGATGCGGCCATCCAGGCCGCGAGCGAACGCCTGGCCGGCGCCGGCCTGCCCTTGAACAACCCCGAACTGGAGGCCGAGGCCGAGCGTTCGGACGTCAACACCTTCCGCCTGGGCGTCAGCCAGACCATCGACTGGTACGACAAGCGTGCGGCCTTCGAGGCGGTGGCGCGCGCCCGCCTGGCGCTGGCCCGACAGTCGCGCGAGGCACTGGCCCAGGAAAAGGCCCGGGGACTGCTGCAGGCCCTCGGCCGGGCCGCCACCCTGGACGACACCCTGGCGCTGGCCCGCGAACGGGTCTCGCTGCTCGGCCGCGTGGCGCGGCTGGCCGCCCGGCGCCATGCCGCCGGCGATCTGTCGCAGGTCGATTTGCAGCTCGCGCAACTGGCGCAGGCCGAAGCGCGCATCCAGGTGGCCCGGATCGCTTCGGAACTGATTCAGGCACGGGCAGACTTCCAACAGGTTGCGGGCTTTCCCCTGGACGATCCGCCTGCGCTCCCCGGACGGTTCGGCGAACCCTTCCCCTCCGAACAGGACGACGACCGCCTCGCCCGGCATCCCGCCATGCAGGCGGCGCTGCTGGAGGCGCGCATCGCCCGCCAGGAGATTCAGCGCGCCGACCGCGAACGCCGAGCCGATCCCACGGTAGGGCTGGCCGGCGGGCGCGAGGGTGACCAGAACCTGCTCGGCCTGAGCCTCTCCCTGCCCCTGCAGGTGCGCAACGACTTCTCGGCCGAGGTACGGGCGACCCGCGCCGAGGCCCTCCAGGCCGAGCAGCAGGCGCATCAAACCCGCCTGAACCTGGGCACCCGCCTGGCCGCCGGTCGGGCCCGCTACCTGGCGCTGTCCGACGCCTGGAAGACCTGGCAGAAGACCGGACAACGCAACCTGGAGCGCCGGCTCGCCGCGCTGGAACGACTCTGGCGCGCGGGCGAGATCGGCACCAGCGACTACCTGCTGCAACTACAGCAGACACTGGACACCCGCATTGCCGGCGTCGAGCTGAGAGGCGATCTGTGGAACGCCTGGATCGACTGGCTCGCCGCCTCCGGCACCCTGAACGACTGGTTGAACGCACCGAACTGAGGTCATCCGCATCATGAAGAAACACGCATCCATCATCGCCGGCCTGCTCATCGGCACCCTGTCCATCGCGCCCGCGCCCTGGGCCGGTGAAGGCCACGAACACGACGCCGGGGCCAAGACCGAAAGCCATGCCGAGGAAGGCGGCCACGCCGAGGAAGGCCACGCCCACGGCGGCGAGGAAGGCCACGGCGAGGAGAACGTCGTTCGCCTGAGCCCGGAACAGCTCGCCACCGCCGGCATCCGGGTCGAAGCCCTGAAGGCCGCGCCCCTGCCCGAGGAGATCGAGGCCCCCGGCGAGGTGAAACTGAATCTCTATGCGACCAGCCAGGTGACGCCGCGCATCGAGGCCCAGGTAGTGGAACGCCTGGCCCGCCTGGGCGACCAGGTGAAGAAGAACCAGCCGCTGGTGAAGCTCTCCAGCGCCGAGATGGCCGAGGCCCAGGGCGCCCTGATCATCGCCGCCCGCGAGTGGCAGCGGGTGCGCAAGCTGGGACTCAAGGTGGTCAGTCAGCAGCGTTACCTGGAGAGCCGGGTGGCCTACCAGCAGGCGCTATCGAAGCTGCTCGCCTATGGCATGACCGATGAACAGGCCAAGCAATTGATGCGCGGCGGCAACGTCACCCGCGCCGACGGCAGCTTCACCCTGCTCTCGCCTCAGGACGGCACCATCATCCGCGACGAGTTCGTGGTGGGTCAGATGGTGGAGCCGGGCGACCTGCTGTTCGAGATCACCGATGAATCCACCATCTGGGTCGAGGCCCACGTCAACCCTGCGCTGGCGCACCAGGTGAAAGTGGGGGCACCGGCCCGGGTTCAGGCCGGTCAGCGCTGGATCGAAGGGCGGGTGGCGCAGATCCATCACATCCTCGACGAGACCACCCGCACCATCGCGGTGCGCCTGGAGATCCCCAACCGCGGCGATCTGCTGCACCCGGGACAGTTCGTCACCGCACGGATCGCCGTCGGCGAGTCGGGGCAGCCGGTGGAGGCCCTGCCCCTGGAAGCGGTGCTGCGCAGCCCGGACGGCGACTGGCAGGTGTTCGTGGAGAAGGAACCGGGCGAGTTCGAGCCGAAAGAGGTGGAACTGGTGCGGCAGCTGCCCGGCATCGCCGTGATCGAGGGCCTGCCACCGGGTACCCGCGTGGTCACCCGCGGCGCCTTCTTCGTGCAGTCCGAGCTGGCCAAGTCCGGCTTCGCGGTCCACAACCATTGATCCGGAGATGACGACATGCTGAACAGACTCATCGACTGGTCGGTGGCGAACCGGCTGCTGGTGATGCTCGGCCTGGTGGCGGCGCTCGCGACCGCCGCCATGCTGATACCGAAACTCAACCTGGACGCCTTCCCCGACGTGACCAACGTCCAGGTTCAGATCAACACCGAGGCCGAAGGCCTGGCCGCCGAGGAGGTGGAGCAGCTCATCACCTATCCCATCGAGGCGGTGATGTACGCCCTGCCCGACGTGGAGGAGGTGCGTTCCATCTCCAAGACCGGGCTTTCGGTGATCACCGTGGTGTTCAAGGAGGGCACCGACATCTACTTCGCCCGCCAGCTGGTGTTCGAACGCCTGCAGGCTGCGCGCGAGGAGATCCCCGAGGGTGTGGGCACGCCGGAGATGGGCCCCAACACCTCGGGCCTGGGACAGGTGTACCAGTACATCCTGCGCTCGGAGGACCCGAAGTACGATGCCACCGCCCTGCGCAGCCTCAACGACTGGGTGGTGAAGCTGCTGCTGTTGCCGGTGGACGGGGTGACCGACGTGCTCTCCTACGGCGGCGAGGTGCGCCAGTACCAGGTGCAGCTCGATCCCCGAAAGCTGCTCTCCTTCGGTCTGAGCGTGGACGAGATCGCCGAGGCGATCGAGGCCAACAACCGCAACGCCGGCGGCTGGTATCTGGACCGCGGTGGCGAACAGCTGGTGATCCGCGGGGTCGGTTGGGTGCGTCCCGGCGAGGACGGGCTGCAGGACATCCGCGACATCCCGCTCAAGGAGCAGGACGGCGTGGTGGTGCGCGTGGGCGACGTGGCGCGCGTGGTCTTCGGCGGCGAGATCCGCCAGGGCGCGGTGACCATGACCCGGCGCGATGCCGAAGGCAATCCCGAGCCGTTGGGCGAGGTGGTCGCCGGCATCGTACTCAAGCGCCTGGGCGCCAACACCAAGGCCACCATCGACGCGGTCAAGGAACGCCTGCCCGCCATCCAGCAGGCCCTGCCCAAGGGGGTGACCATAGAGTCCTTCTACGACCAGGGCGACCTGGTGGAGCGCGCCGTGGACACGGTGACCCGCGCCCTGATCGAGGCCTTCGTGCTGATCGTGGTGGTGCTGCTGCTGTTCCTGCTCAACCTGCGTGCGACGCTGCTGGTGCTGATTTCGGTACCCCTGTCCGTGGGTCTGGCATTGGCGGCCATGAGCTATTGGGGGCTGTCGGCCAACCTGATGTCCCTGGGGGGACTGGCGATCGCCATCGGCATGATGGTGGACGGCTCGGTGGTGATGATGGAGAACATCTTCAAGCATCTGTCGCATCCCGACCCCGCTCATGAGGAGCAGGTGAAGCGTGAGATCGCCCCCGGCGACCCCGACCCCTTCGATGCCGCCCATGACAGCCATGGAATCCCCCTGCGCATCCAGGAGGCGGCGCGGGAGGTGGGCCGCCCGGTGTTCTATGCGGTGATCATCATCATCGTGGTGTTCGCGCCCCTGTTCACCCTGGAAGGCGTGGAAGGCAAGCTGTTCCAGCCGATGGCCATCTCCATCGTGCTGGCGATGCTCACCTCCCTGGTGGTGGCCCTGGTGGTGATGCCGGCGCTCGCCACCTACAGCTTCCGGCGCGCTGTGAAACACCGCGAGAGCCCGTTGTTCCGGCCACTGGAATGGTTCTATCGCAACACCCTGGGGCTCGCGCTCAAGGGGCGCTGGCTGGTGGTGATCGTGGCGGTGGGCATGCTCGCCGGCGCGCTGGCCTTGCTGCCGCGGCTGGGGACCGAGTTCGTCCCCGAGCTGGAGGAAGGCACCATCAACATCCGGGTCACCCTGGCGCCGTCCGCCAGCCTGGACACCTCGCTGAAGGTGGCCGCCGAGTTGGAGAAGCGCCTGATGCAGTTCCCGGAGGTAACCTACGTCTCCAGCCGCGTCGGCCGTGCCGAGCTGGGCGGCGACCCGGAGCCGGTCTCCAACGTAGAGATCTATGTCGGCCTCAAGCCGGTCGAGGAATGGACCACGGCATCCAACCGCTTCGAACTGCAGAAGAAGTTCCAGGAGGCCCTGTCGGTGCATCCGGGCCTGTTGTTCACCTTCTCCCAACCCATCGCCACCCGAGTCGATGAACTGCTGTCGGGGGTCAAGGCGCAGCTCGCGATCAAGCTGTTCGGCCCGGATCTCGACGTGCTGGCCGAGAAGGGCAAGGCCATCGAGCAACTGGCACGCAAGGTCCAGGGCACCCGTGACGTGGAGATGGAACAGATCGCCGGCGAGGCGCAGCTCGTAGTGCGGCCGAAACGCGATGTGCTGGCGCGTTACGGCATCCCGGTGGCCCAGGTGATGGACCTGGTATCCGACGGTATCGGCGGCACCGAGGCCGGCCAGGTGATCCGCGGCAACGAGCGCTACGACATCTATGTGCGCCTCGCGCCCGAGTTCCGCGAGGACGTGGAGGCCCTGCGCCAACTGGTTCTGCAGGCGCCCGGCGGGGCCTGGGTGCGCCTGGGCGAGGTGGCCGAGGTGGCCATCGAGTCCGGCCCGCCGCAGATCCGCCGTGACGACGTGCAGCGCCGGGTGGTGATCCAGTCCAACGTGGAAGGCCGCGACATGGGCGGCCTGGTGAAGGAGCTGCGCGAGCGCATCGCCAAAGAGATCGACCTGCCGCCGGGTTACTCGGTGGTATTCGGCGGCCAGTTCGAGAACCAGGAGCGCGCGCAGAAGCGTCTGATGATCGTGGTGCCGTTGTCGCTGGGCCTGATCTTCCTGCTGCTCTACTTCGCCTTCCACTCGGTGGGTCAGGCCCTGCTGATCATGATCAACGTGCCCCTGGCGCTGATCGGCGGCATCGTGGCGCTGTATGTCACCGGGCAGTATTTGTCGGTGCCGGGCTCGATCGGCTTCATCGCCCTGTTCGGCGTGGCGGTGCTCAACGGCGTGGTGATGGTGAACGCCATCAACCAGAACCTGGAGGCCGGCGAGGGACTGCGCGAGGCGGTGTTCCGCGGCGCCCTGTCGCGCCTGCGGCCGGTGCTGATGACCGCCTCGATCGCCGCCCTGGGTCTGATCCCGATGCTGCTCGCCACCGGCGTGGGTTCCGAGGTACAGCGTCCCCTGGCCACCGTGGTGGTGGGCGGACTGGCCTCCAGCACCCTGCTCACCCTGTATGTCCTGCCGAGCCTGTACGGCTTCTTCTCGCGCGGGGTGCAGAAACGGTGAGATGATGGCAACCTCATGTCCGACTGTGGGAGGGGTTCAGGCGCGACGGATACTCAGTCGGGCCTGAAGGCCCTCCCACAAGAGCGGACACTGGTCCTCTCTCTCGCTTGCAGGGAAAACATGGAGAGTGCGCCCGTCCTCGCTGTGGGAGCGGCTTCAGCCGCGACGGAACTTTCCGCCAGACCTGAAAGCCCTCCCACAAAGCCGGACACGCCCCCCGTTCGCGGGAGAGGCCGGGCGGGGGAACCGGGAAATCACAGATACCGGCGGTCGACGATCGCCGGCCACGAGGTAACGAAACAATGAGCGACTGCGGTTGCGAGATCGAAATAAAAGACAAGGAACAGAGCCGGGTGCTGTGGCTGCTGCTGGCCATCAACGGCGTGATGTTCGTGGTGGAACTGACTGTCGGCTGGATCGCCCAGTCCACCGGACTGATCGCCGACTCCCTGGACATGCTGGCCGACGCCACGGTGTACGGCATCGGCCTCTATGCGGTGGGCA
>CAZVIG010000067.1:0-8773 GCA_964627395.1 uncultured Sedimenticola sp. | reverse complement strand
CCTCGCGCTTTTCGCTCCCGGTCCTGCGATGCTCGGCTGCGCCGACGGGACGGGGTACTCCGTAGCCGACTCTGAGCATAATTCGAGTCGGTTCGACTCAAAAGCCCAGTTATCCCTGGTGGAACAAGGCCTTCATGCAAGCCGAACAGGTTTTTCCCGGGAGGCAGCGACATAGCTAGGTAGAACCGTCAACCCGCCTGCTCCTCCGGCGACCAGGGCTGCAGGGTGGGCGGTTCGCCGGGACGGGCGTCGATGCTGCAACCCGGGGCGGTGGTGGCGGGCATCGGCACCGGCCGGCCAGCGATCATGGCGTCCAGCGCCTTCTCCAGATAGCGGCGCATGGGCAGCTCCCGCGTATAGCCCAGGCCATACTGATCGTCGAGGGCGCCGCGATAGACCAGCCGGTGCCGCTCGTCCAGCACGAAGACATCGCCGGTGCTCTGCACGCCCAGGGCGCGCGCCAGCGCGAAGCCGCCGCCGCGCAGGAACACTGCGGGGCCGTCGAAGTCGCCCGCATCGGCAGCGATCGCCTCGGGCGGCAGCAGCTCGTTGAGGTAGAGCACCACGAACTGGAAGCCCTGCGGCTGGTACTGGCGCGCCAGCCGCGCCTGCCGGGGGCGGTACACCTGGGACACCGGGCAGGTGGGGTCGCGCACGAAGATCACGGTGCCGCGCTCCCCGGCAATGGCGTGCAGGGGCACCTCGCCGCCGAAGAGGCTCCGCAGCGCCATGTCCGGCACCTGCCCACCGATGCCCGCCGCCGCGGGGTCCAGCGGCTGCGGTCCCAGCCAGTCGGTGGGGATGCGATCCGCAGGCGGCACGATGTGATGCGCCGCCGCGACGCCCAGCAGCAGCCCCAGCGCCATCGCCAGCCAGGTCTCGTGCCTCATCGCCGCCCTCCCGTGGGTCTCCCTGTCCATTAGACCGGGCGAGACGGCGATTCCATGCATCGCTCAGTAGCGGGAGGCCTCGTTCAGCTCACGCATCACCTCGTCGAGGTTGCCCTCGTCGTTCTGCACCACGCACACCAGGTTGCCCACGCTGCACACGCTCATCCCGCTACAGCGCACGATCCAGCCCCCCGGCGGGGTCCAGCCGGCGACGCCGGTGAACATCGAGAGCTGGTCGGCGTTGCCCTGCACGATGCGCTTGTAGTCATGGGCGAAATGGGCCAGAGCCTCGAGCTGGTCGTCCGGCATCAGGCCGTAACCCTCCACGAAGGCGCCGTCGTCACGACACTTGCAGACCGCGACCACGCCGTCCACGGCGAGCAGTCGCTTGATCATGCGGCTTCCCCCTCCACGCCCAGGGCGCGGTAGGCCGCCTCGTAATCCGCCTGCTCGTTCTCCATCACCACGCAGTGCCGGCCGTTGGTGGCCGCCGACCAGTCCATGCCCACCAGGGTGAAGCCGTTGACCGGGTAGAAGCCCTGGCTGTTGGAACTGGCCTCCCAACCGCGCGCCTGCATGGTGGCGATCGCCATGTTGGCCACGCACATATGGCCGAGCAGGTCCAGGGTGCGCGCGTCCAGCCGGCTGCCTTCGGCGATGCGGTGCTCCTGCAGTTCGCCGCGGTCGTTCATCGCAAAGGCCGCCACGGCGCCGGGCAGGGCCATCAGTTCGTCGAGATCCGCCATCTTTTCCTCCATCGTGTCCTTGTGCGGTGATCAGACCAGGTCGCTCGGGGCATCCGCCAGACGCCGGCGCATCAGCGCCAGCACGTCGTTCAGCGATGCCGCCTGGTTGTGCAGAAAGGCGAAGACATTGGCCACGTTGCACACCGTGAACTGCGGCCCGCGCACGATCCAGCCACGCGGCGGCGAGCCGCCGCAGTCGGGGCAGAACTGCTCCAGCATGCCCGCCTGCATGTGCTCGCTCATGGTGGTGGCGCGACACATGATGGAGGCCATGCGCGCCATCTCGTCATTGATCTCACCCTTGTAACTGAAGCGGTCGCCGCGATAGGAATACTCCCCCGCGGCGATCACGCCCGGCTGATTGACCAGCTCGGCTGTCAGCATCTCTCGTCTCCTTGGTTGGTTATCTCACGGGGCACCTGCGCCCCTCGGCCGCCGTTATGCATCGGCGGTAAGTTGAAGATAGCACCCCCGGCGACAAAACCCCATCACCCGATGTCACGGAATGCGGAAACGCAAGGCATTGAAGTACATTTGAATTTGCTGTTAATGGCATGGAGGGCGACCGCCTCAAGATAAGGACGCGGCGGCCGATACGCTGGCACGAGACCACCACCGGCGAGCCGAAACCTTCATGCCCATCCAACTGCTCAACCGCCTCTCACTCGCCCAGAAGATCTGGAGCGGCGTCTTCATCTTCTGTCTCCTGCTGCTGGTGCTGGCCAGCATCATGCTGCGCAGCCAGACCCAGGTGAGCGAATCCATGCGCCGGGTGCTGGGACACGACATGGAGCTGCTCACCACCACCGCGCACCTGGATTCAGACATCAAGGAGCACGCCGGCGTCCTGGGGCTGTTCCTGCTCACCCGCAACCCGGCCTACCGGGAACAGCTCGCCACCAACAAGTCACACCTGGATCAGGAGCTGGCGCAACTGCGTAAACTGGTGGCCGACGGCAACCCCGCCCTGGCGCAGCGCCTGGAGCGGATCAGCGAACTGCTGCGCCGCCTGGCCGCCGCCGAGAAGAAGGTGGTGGCGGTGGCCGCCGATCCCATGCTCACCATGCCGGGCCTGGCCTATGCGCGCGACAACGTGGCGCCGCACGGCCTGGAGGCCACCACGGCGCTCAAGAACATGCAGCAGACCATGGTCGCCGAAGGCGTCGACGAGCGGAACCTGCCGCTGCTGATCCAGACCAACGAGATGCTCTACAACCTGGCGCGGCTCTCGGCCTCCATCCGCGCCTACCTGTCGTTCCGCACCCCGGAGCAGGTGGACAACGTGCATGCCTTCCTGGAGGCCCTGCTGGAGCGCATCGACGGCCTGCTGCAGGCGGACGAGCTGGAACTGGATCAGGAGGACGCCCTGAACGGCACGCGGGAGCACCTCGTCCTCTATCGAAAGAACTTCGAGCAACTGTTGGACATCCACGGCGGCGAGGGCTGGCGTCAGGACAGCTACCTGGTGCGGCGCCTGGTGGCGCCGGTGGAGCGTCAGCTCACCGGCGAACTGGCCGATTTCGTCGGTGAGATCAAGGCCAGCACCCGGCGCGCCGCGGACACCCTGGAGGCCTCCCTGGACCGCCAGGCCAGATTCACCCTGATCCTGGCGGGCAGCGGCATCGGCCTGGGCATACTGGTGATGTGGGCCATCATCGGGCTGGTGAAATCACGGATCCAGGAGGCGGTCTCGGCGCTGCGCGCGGTGGCCGAATCGGGCAACCTGTCGCAACGTCTGGACGACCGGGGCAGCGACGAGGTGTCGCAGCTCGCCGGCTATTTCAATGCCTTCGTGGCCAAGATCAAGGGCGTGGTGGACCTGGTGATCGCCGCCTCCTCCTCGCTGGCGGCGGAGGCCGAGCGCATGAACGAGGCCACCACCACCAGCCAGCAGCAGGTGACCCGTCAGCAGCAGGACATCGGCGAGATCGCCGGCGCCGCGGACCAGGTGGCGGACGCCGCCGAGCAGGTGAAACAGAGCGCCGACGCCGCCGCCGAGGCCACCGCCGACGCCCACCGGCACGCCCAGGAGGGCCAGGCGGTGGTGCAGGAGGTGGTCGCCTCGGTGCAGACCCTGGCCCAGGAGGTGCAGGAGGCGGCCGGGGTGATCGCACGCGTGGAGGACGGCAGCGAGCAGATCGGCGTGGTGCTGTCGGTGATCCGCACCATCTCCGAGCAGACCAACCTGCTGGCGCTGAACGCCGCCATCGAGGCGGCGCGCGCCGGCGAGCACGGTCGCGGCTTCGCGGTGGTGGCCGACGAGGTGCGCACCCTGTCTGAAAAGATCCACGCGGAGACCGACCAGATCCAGGAGATCATCGACACCCTGCAGGAACGTTCGCGCGAGGCGGTGCAGGTGATGACCCGCGGCACCGAACGCAGCAGCGCGGTGGCCGGCAAGGCGGAGAGCGCCGGCAGCGCCCTGGCCGGCATCGCCAGCTCGGTGGCCACCATCAGCGACATGAACCAGAACATCGCCCGGCTCTCCGGCAACCAGTTGGAGCGGGTGCAGGAGGTCCGCTCGCGCATCGTCTCCATCCGCGGCATCGCCGAGGAGGCGGCCGACACCTCGGCGCAGGCGGCCCGCTCCGCGCACGAGTTCACTCTGATGGCGATGCAGCTCCAGGACCTGGTGCGGCAGTTCCTCTCCGAGGAGCAGCAAGCGGCCGCCGCAGCGGTCGAGGCGCCCTCGCCGGCGGCGGACGAGAGCGAGGGCGACGTCGAACTGTTCTGATCGATCCGGGTATAATTTCGGGTTTTGGCAACCCCCGCCGGAACCCGAGCCCAATGGACAAGACCTACGACCCGCACGCCATAGAACAACGCTGGTATCAGATCTGGGAGGAGCGCGGCTGGTTCGCGCCGGACATGGACGCGCCGGGCGAGCCCTACTGCATCATGATCCCCCCGCCGAACGTCACCGGCAGCCTGCACATGGGGCACGGCTTCAACAATACGGTGATGGACACCCTGATCCGCTACCACCGCATGAAGGGCGACAAGACCCTCTGGCAGCCGGGCACCGACCATGCCGGCATCGCCACCCAGATGGTGGTGGAGCGCCAGCTCGAGGCCGAGGGCCTGACCCGCCACGACCTGGGCCGCGAGAAGTTCATCGAGCGGGTCTGGCAGTGGAAGGAGGAATCCGGCGGCAACATCACCCGCCAGTTGCGCCGGCTCGGCTCCTCGCTGGACTGGGAACACGAACGCTTCACCATGGACGAGGGGCTGTCCGAGGCGGTCCGCGAGGTGTTCGTCCGCCTCTACGAGGAGGGCCTGATCTATCGCGGCAAGCGCCTGGTCAACTGGGACCCCAAGCTGCACACCGCCCTGTCCGACCTGGAGGTGATCTCCGAGGAGGAACAGGGGCATATGTGGCACATGCGCTATCCCCTGTCCAACGGCACCGGCCACCTGGTGGTCTCCACCACCCGCCCCGAAACCATGCTGGGCGACTGCGCGGTGGCGGTGAACCCCGAGGACGAACGCTACAAGCACCTGATCGGCGAGCTGGTGGAACTGCCGCTGACCGGACGCAAGATCCCGGTCATCGCCGACGAGCACGCCGACCCCGAGTTCGGCACCGGCTGCGTCAAGATCACCCCGGCGCACGACTTCAACGACTACGAGGTGTGGCAGCGCCACCGCGACGAGAAGGCGATCGCCGAACAGCCCCACGGCGGCCTGATCAACATCTTCACCGTGGATGCCGCGATCCGCGAAAACACCCCCGAGGAGGGCGAGCTGATCCCGGCCAAGTACATCGGCATGGACCGCTACGCTGCGCGCAAGGCGATCGTGGCCGATCTGGAGGCCGCCGGCCTGCTGGAGCGGATCGAGGACCACAAGCTGATGGTGCCGCGCGGGGATCGTTCCGGGGTGGTGGTCGAGCCCTTCCTCACCGACCAGTGGTACGTGCGCGTGGCGCCGCTCGCCAAGCCCGCCATCGAGGTGGTGGAGAAGGGCGAGATCCGCTTCGTGCCCGACAACTGGAAGAACACCTATTACGAGTGGATGCACAACATCCAGGACTGGTGCATCAGCCGCCAGATCTGGTGGGGTCACCGCATCCCGGCCTGGTACGACGACGAGGGCAACGTCTATGTCGGCCGCTCCGAGGCCGAGGTGCGCGAAAAGCACGACCTGGCCCCGGACTATTCCCTGCGCCAGGACGAGGACGTACTGGATACCTGGTTCAGCTCCGCCCTCTGGCCCTTCTCCACCCTGGGCTGGCCCGAACGGACCGAGCGCCTGCAGACCTTCTACCCCACCAATGTGCTGGTCACCGGCTTCGACATCATCTTCTTCTGGGTGGCGCGGATGATCATGATGGGGCTGAAGTTCATGGACGACGTGCCCTTCCGCGAGGTCTATGTCCACGGCCTGGTGCGCGACTCCCAGGGTCAGAAGATGTCCAAGTCCAAGGGCAACGTGCTCGACCCGATCGACCTGATCGACGGCATCTCGCTCGAAGACCTGATCAAGAAGCGCACCAGCGGCATGATGCAGCCGCAACTGGCGAAGAAGATCGAGGCGCAGACCCGCAAGGAGTTCCCCAACGGCATCCCCAGCTTCGGCACCGACGCCCTGCGCTTCACCTTCGCCGCCCTGGCGGCCACCGGACGCGACATCAAGTTCGACCTGGGGCGCATCGAAGGCTACCGCAACTTCTGCAACAAGCTGTGGAACGCGGCGCGCTATGTGCTGATGAACGTGGAGGGGAAGGACTGCGGTACCGCAGGGGGGGAGATCGAATACTCCGCCGCCGACCGCTGGATCCGCGACCGCCTGCAGCAGGCGATCGCCGACGTCACCGCCGCCATCGAGGGCTATCGCTTCGACCAGGCGGCGAACGCCATCTACGACTTCGCCTGGAACCAGTATTGCGACTGGTACCTGGAGCTGTCCAAGGCGGTGCTCAACGATCCCGAGGCGAGCGAGGCCCAGTTGCGCGGCACCCGCCAGACCCTGGTGCAGGTGCTCGAGACCCTGCTGCGCCTCACCCATCCCATCATGCCCTTCATCACCGAGGAGATCTGGCAGCGGGTCAAGTCCCCGGCAGGCGTCGAGGGGGAGACGATCATGCGGGCACCCTGGCCGCAGGTGGACGAGTCCCAGCGCGACCCGCAGGCGCAGGCGGAGATGGACTGGGTGATGCAGTTCATCCTGGGCGTCCGCCGCATCAAGGGGGAGATGAACATAGCCCCCGGCAAGCCGGTACCGGTGCTGCTGGCCGACGCCGGCGAGGCCGACCGCGAGCGCCTGGCGCGCCACCGCCGCTACATCGACTTCCTGGCCCGCCCCGAGTCCATCGAGGTGCTGCCTTCCGGCGCATCGGAGCCCGAGTCGGCGATCGCCCTGGTGGGCGAGATGCGCCTGCTCATCCCGCTCGCCGGGCTGATCGACAAGGGGGCCGAGATCGCCCGCCTGGAGAAGGAGATCGGCAAGCTGGAGAAGGAGATCGAGCGCACCGCCAAGAAACTGGAGAACCCCAACTTCGTGGACAAGGCCCCCGCCGCGGTGGTGCAGAAGGAACGGGACAAGCTTGAGAAAAATCAAGGCGCCCTGGAACGGCTGCAAGCACAATTGGAAAAGATCCGCGCGCTCTAGCGTAAAGGAACACTGAACCGCAAAGGACGCGAAGTGCGCAAAGCAGCGTGAAGACACGCCGATAGCCCCTCCCCTGCGTGCGGGGGAAAAGGCTCGACCGATACGTTGCCAGGGATCCTGATGGGCCTTCCTGGCCCTGTCAGGGCTTACATGGAGACGGAAGATATGTGCATGTCCCTGCCTTTCAGCGGCCCCGGCAAGGGGACCCTCGGTCTGCTGCGGCAACTGCCCGGCTTTCTGCTGATGCTCGCCACCCTGCTGGGACGCGGCCTCTGGCTGCGCCTGCGCGGGCGCGCGGCCTGAGCGGAGGAAGCGCCATGCAAACAGCCTCTTACACCTGGGAACCCCATCTGGAGAAGGGCATCGCGCCCATGGATGCCACCCACAGGGAATTCGTCGAGCTGGTGGACGGGCTGCTGGGCTGCCCCGACGCCGAGCTGGCGGAACGCCTGCAGGCGCTGGTGGAGCACACCCGCGAACACTTCGACCGGGAGGACCGCTGGATGGCCGAATCCGGCTTTCCGCCCATCGCCATCCACCAGGGCGAGCATCAGCGGGTGCTGGCCGCCATGGAGCAGGTGCTGGAGCAGGCACGCGCGGGCGATCCGGCCCCGGCGCGGCAACTGGTGTCCCAGCTCCCCACCTGGTTCGAACAGCATTCGGCGACCATGGACAACGCCCTGGCGATGCACATGCAGCGCACCGGCCACCCCGCCACCCGTGCGACCGGGGCCGAGTGAGGCATTTCCCCTCCCGGGCCTGTTGAAATAATGATTAGCATCCTCTAATATTTCCCGTTCACGGGATCGAACCGCCACGCCCGACCGACGCGCCCCCGGCGGCGCAGCCGCGGAGCGGGCGGTTTCGTGCGCCCGCACTCCTTGCGACCTGAAGCCGCCGACGAGGATCTGCCCGCGATGAACGAGAAACTCGCCCTGTTCTTCCCCTTCCTGCGCTGGATGCGCATGGTCAACAAGGATACGTTGCGGGCGGACTTCTTCGCGGGCCTCACCGGCGCGGTGATCGTGCTGCCGCAGGGCGTGGCTTTCGCCACCATCGCCGGCCTGCCGCCGGAATACGGCCTCTACACCGCCATGGTGACACCCATCATCGCGGCCCTGTTCGGCTCCTCCTATCACCTGATCTCCGGCCCCACCACCGCGATCTCCATCGTGGTGTTCTCCACCCTCAGCAGCCATGCCGAGCCGGGCTCGCCGGAGTTCATCAACCTGGCGCTGACCCTGACCTTCCTCGCCGGCGTCTATCAGTTCGCCTTCGGCATCGCCCGCCTGGGCTCGCTGGTCAACTTCGTCTCGCATACGGTGGTGATCGGCTTCACCGCCGGCGCGGCCATCCTGATCGCCACCAGCCAGATGAAGCACATCACCGGCATCCATGTGCCCAAGGGCGAGTCCTTCCTGCACACCTGGGTGGACATCTTCACCCACATGGACAAGCTCAACTACAACCTGATGCTCATCGCCGTGGTGACCCTGGCCACCGCCCTGCTGTCGAAGAAATTCCTGC
>CAZVIG010000066.1:0-8825 GCA_964627395.1 uncultured Sedimenticola sp. | reverse complement strand
GCCCCATGGACCGGGTGGTGTGCGGCGACGTGGGCTTCGGCAAGACCGAGGTGGCGATGCGCGCCGCCTTCATGGCCGCGCACAACGGCAAGCAGGTGGCGGTGCTGGTGCCCACCACCCTGCTGGCGCAGCAGCACTTCCAGAACTTCGCCGACCGCTTCGCCGACTGGCCGATCCGGGTCGCCGGCCTTTCGCGCTTCCGCTCCAAGAAGGAGGTCGCCGCCACCCTGAAGGGGCTGGCCGACGGCACCATCGACATCGTGGTAGGCACCCACAAACTGCTGGGCGAGGAGATCCGTTTCAAGGACCTGGGGCTGGTGATCGTGGACGAGGAGCACCGCTTCGGCGTGCGTCACAAGGAACGCCTCAAGGCCCTGCGCGCCGAGGTGGACATGCTCACCCTCACCGCCACGCCCATTCCGCGCACCCTCAACATGGCCATGTCGGGCATGCGCGACCTGTCGATCATCGCCACCCCGCCGGCGGCGCGCCATCCCATCAAGACCTTCGTCGGCCAGTGGAACGACGCCCAGATCACCGAGGCCTGCCAGCGCGAACTGGCGCGCGGCGGCCAGGTCTATTTCCTGCACAACGAGGTGGAATCCATCGACAAGATGGCCGCCAAGGTCCAGGAACTGGTGCCCTCGGCACGCATCGAGGTGGCCCACGGCCAGATGCGCGAACGCGAACTGGAGCGCATCATGCGCGACTTCTATCACCAGCGCTTCAACATCCTGGTGTGCACCACCATCGTGGAATCGGGCATCGACGTGCCCAGCGCCAACACCATCATCATCAACCGCGCCGACCGCCTGGGCCTGGCCCAGCTCCATCAGTTGCGCGGCCGGGTCGGGCGCTCCCATCACCGGGCCTACGCCTACCTGATCGCACCCCACCCCAAGGCCATGACTCCGGATGCACGCAAGCGCCTGGAGGCGATCGAGGCCCTGGAGGAGCTGGGCGCGGGCTTCACCCTGGCGACCCACGACCTGGAGATCCGCGGCGCCGGCGAGCTGCTGGGCGACGAGCAGAGCGGCCAGATCCACGAGATCGGCTTCACCCTCTACACCGAGATGCTGGAACAGGCGGTCAAGGCGATCCGCGAGGGCCGCGAGCCTGCCCTGGACCGGCCGCTGGACCACGGCACCGAGATCGACCTGCACATCCCCGCCCTGCTGCCGGAGGACTACATCCCCGATGTGCACCTGCGCCTGATCCAGTACAAGCGCATCGCCTCCGCCGAATCGGCCGAGGCCCTGCGCGAGCTGAAGGTAGAGATGATCGACCGCTTCGGCCTGCTGCCCGAGCCGGCGCAGCGCCTGTTCGATGTCACCGAACTGAAGCTGGCGGTGCGCGAACTCGGCATCCGCAAGGTGGACGTGGGACCCAAGGGCGGTAGCATCCGCTTCCTGCCGGAGCCGAAGATCGACCCCGCCCGCCTCATCGGCCTGATTCAGTCCCGTCCTGCCGAATTCAAGCTGGACGGCCCGGAGAAGCTGCGCTTCTTTGCCGAGATGGCCGAGCCCGAGGTGCGCATCGAGAAGACCGCCGCCATCCTACAGGAACTGGCGCCCTCGCCAGCCGCGGCCGATTGAGGCATCATCCGCCCCGGAGGAAACCACATGCACCGGACGCCCCACATGCATCCCATCGCCCGCCCGACCCTGTTCCTGCTGCTCGCCCTGCTGTTGCCCACCGCATCCCTGGCCGCCGGCGGCAGCTACCTGATGAATATGATCGTCTTCGAACAGCCGGGCGGGCATGCCGAGGCGCTGGCCAACAAGCGGCCTGCCGCCGGCCGCGTGGTGGGCTCGCTGTCAGGCGGCGGGCCCGGCGTGCGCCCCCTGGCGAACCGCGGCGGCCGCCTGGGGCCGGTCGCTTATACCCTGCAGAAAAAGGGCGCCCGGGTGCTGGTCCATCGGCGCTGGGTGCACAACTTCGGCGCCCGCGGCAGCAGCGGCTGGTTCCGGGTGAGCGGCAACGGCCTCTCCGGCGCGATCCGCCTCAAGCGCGGGCGCTACATCCACCTCTACACCGATCTGCGGGTGAACGGCAGCCCGTCGCCGATCCGCGAGCACGGCCGCCTGCGCAGCGGCGAGCTGTACTACATCGACCATCCCCGCATCGGCATCCTGGTGCGCGCCGACCGCCTGGGGCAGCCCAAGCCACAGGCGCCGGCCTCGCCCACGCCCGAAGAAGCCGCGCCGCCCCCGACGCCGAAGCGCGACGACAACCCGCCCGAGGAGCGCGAACCCGCGGGCGAGATCCCCCGCGCCCTGCCGGACAACAGCTGACGCCCGTCGCGGCCTGTCTACGGGCAGGTCGCGGCTGAAGCCGCTCCCACAGGGTGCCCCGGATCATCGCGCCGGAGACGCCATCGGACAGACAACAACCCCGTGTGCGGGGGTAGGGTGGGAAATCACCACAGAGGGCACAGAGATCACAGAGATGTCTTCGTGGGAGTGGTCGGTTTTTTCTCAATTCGGGGGAAATGGCTGGGCCTCATGAAAGCCTGGAACTGAGCTGTTTCGCCTTCCCCCTCCCAGCACGATGATGTAGAGAGGGGAAGCACTTTCATGCCCCCAACACCTCTGCGATCTCTGTGCCCTCTGTGGTTGTTTCGAAACTATCGCCGCCCCGGACCGCTGAGCTGGGTCGCCACCAGCCCGGCGAACATCAGCACGAAGCCCACCGGCACCGCGCTCATGTAGAGCATGGCATCCGGCGCCTCGGCGAACAGGCGCCAGAATCCCACCACCAGGCCAAAGACGGTCAGGGCCAGGCCCAGCCAAAAAAAGAAGACACCCATCTTGTGCATGGGAAACTCCGGATCGCAAAGGGCGGCATTCTACGCCCGCCCGCTCAGGCGGTCAGGCGCGCATACAGAAGCGGCAGTTGGCGGGGCAGGTCGGCGGGGTGGCGGATGACCACATAGCCGCCGCTGCCGAACAGATAGGGCAGGTAGTCGTTGGCCTGCTCGTCGATGGTGACGCAGAAGGGTTCCAGCCCCTGGCGGCGCGCCTCGAGGATGGCCTGGCGGGTGTCCTCGATGCCGTAGCGGCCCTCGTACTGGTCGAGGTCGTTGGGCTTGCCGTCGGTGAGCAGCAGCAACAGGCGGCGCCCGCCGGGCTGCAGGGCCAGCAGGCGGGCGGCGAACCGGATCGCCGCACCCATGCGGGTGTAGTAGCCGGGGCGGATGGCCCCGATGCGGCCGCGCACCGCCCCGTCGTAGGGCTCGTCGAAGTGCTTGAGCAGGTGCATGCGCACCGGGTCGCGCTTGCGCGAGGAGAAGCCGTACATACCGAAGCGATCGCCGGTGGCGTTCAGGGATTCGGCGAACAGGAACAGGCTGTCGCGGATCACGTCGATCACCCGGTTGTGATCGTCGATCCAGGTGTCGGTGGAAAGCGAGAGGTCGGCCATCAGCAGGGTCACCAGGTCGCGCGCGCCGGCGCGCATCTCGCGGTAGAGGTTGTCACCAGCCACCGCCAGACCGGCGGCGCGATCGCTGGCGAAGCGCAGGTAGGCGTCCAGGTCGATGTCCTGGCCGTCGGGCTGGTTGCGGAACCAGGTGCGCGCCGGTGCCAGCGCCTGGAACTGAGCGCGCAGGCGGCGCGCGGTGCGCCCCAGGTGCTCCGGCAGTTCGGCGCGTCCCGCCTCGGCGGCCAGCATGGGGACGATGCGGCAGTGGTCCGGCAGCAGGGCGCCGCGCTTCCAGTCCCATTCCGGCAGCAGGATGCCTTCGTTGAGCACCCGGTCGTCCTGGGATTCGGCCGGCAGGTCCAGGTCGAAGCGCAGGGTCGAGGCGGGGCGTCGGCCGCCGCGGCTGACCGCGAGCTGGTCAAGGTCGCGGGCGATGGCCTCGGCGCGGTCCATGTCCTCCTCGTCCTCGCTGCCGCGGTCCACCTTGACGTATTCGCCCCAGGTGAAGATGTTCTCCATGCGGATGGTGACCAGGCCACGGTCGGCCTCCGGCTCCTCCACCCGCTCCGCGCGCCGGTGCAGATCCTCCACCGTCTCGCCGCGCCGGCGGCCGCCCTCGGGCTGCGCTTCCGGCTCCGGCGCCGCGATCCCCTCCCCCGGCGGCTGCGGCGGTGCCGGATGCAGCCACAGCGGCACCGGCCGCGGCGGGCGCCGCGCCTGCGGCAGCGCCGGAACCGAGCCGGGTTCGCGCAGGGCCTGGCGCACGGCGCGCTCGGCCGCGGCCTCGTCGGGCGGCAGGCGCTGCGGATCGGGTCGTTGGGCGAGATGGGCCTCCACCAGCCGGCGGTAGCGCGACGCCAGCCCCGGGAAGCGCGCCAGGGTGCGCGCCGCCTGGCGCTGGCTGGCGAGGAACCAGTCCGTGCCATCGTTCTCCTCGGCGACCGCCGCCAGCGCTGCCAGCCACAGATAGAGTTCGCGGTTCAGCGCCCGTTCGGGCAGCCAGTCGATGCGCGGCGGCAGGCGCAGGTAGTTTTCGTCACGCCAGGCCAGGGTGACCTTCTCCTGCACCCCGGCCAGGCGCTGCAGCCAGCCGCGGCGGGCGCCGTGCGCGGTGGCCTCGGCGGCGGTGACCTGCAGGCCGCCGTCCCCGCCCAGGGCGCGAAACAGGATGCCCACCGTCTGCTCCACCTCGCCCAGGCCGACCGCCGCCTCGGGATGTCGGTCGTCGGCGAGGCGGGTGATCAGCCGGTGCCAGAGTTCGCCGACCTGTTCTTCCATCGCTCGCCGTCATCTTGAGGAAGGGACACCACCTGCGCCTTGAGCAGGCGCCCGCTCACCACCGCGCGCGCCGCCTCGCCCTCCACCCAGTGCAGGAGGCCGCGCTCGCCGTGCCGTGCCTGCATCTGCTCGCAGGCGCTGATGCACTGGGCACACTCGGTGCAGGTGAACATGCGCCGCTTGATGGTACGTGGCTTGAGGCGCATCGGGCAGGCGTTGTCGCAGGCGTTGTTGCAGCGCTTGCAGGCGCTCGCACGCTGCGCCTCGAAACCGACCACCATGGCGCGGTCGTTGCCCATCCAGGCGAGGCTCTGGAACAGCCCCACCGCGCAGCCGAAGCGGCAGAACAGGTGGCGCGCCAGCAGGAACTCGATGCTGAACACGATGGTGGCGGCGGTCAGGAACACCGTCTGGTTGCGCGTCAGGGTGCCGTGCACCAGGTTGCCGTAGATCTCCGCCGGCGGCAGCAGATAGGTGAGCAGCACCAGCGCCCACAGGAATGCGAAGCCGAACACCGCCAGCAGGGTCGGGATCCAGTACCAGCGGCTGGTGCGCAGCAGGCTGCCGTCCGGCTGCAGGCGCGGCAGGGGCTGGCGGTCCCACAGGCTGTGCCGGCCGATGGCGCGGCGCATCAGGCCGTTGATGGTCTCCACCACCGAGAAATGGGGACACAGCCAGCCGCAGTACAGCCGTCCATAGCGCCAGGCGATCCACAGGAACAGCGCCGCGCCGCCGAATAGCGGCAGGAAGCCGCGCCAGAACAGGTTGAAGGTGGCCTCGCCGATGCCGGCGCGGCCGGCGATGAAGTCGTCGATGCCCAGGGTCCAGTCCATGCCCAGGAGGATGGCGTGCCCCTCGTTCAGGTCGATGCGAAAGATGTCCAGCACCGGCGCGAACACGAACAGCAGGAAGAATCCCGCCTGCAGCAGTCGCCGGCGGCGTTGCAGCGTGGGCAGGCTCATGACGGGCAGTCCGGCGGCAGAGGCCGTCCCACCAGCGGGTAGCGCCAGCACTGGCCGGACATCGCCTTGGCCAGGCCGTAGGCGCCGAACACCACCAGCATGGAATGGCAGAAGGTGAAATAGGTGATCACCACCACCCAGGTCCAGGGGCCGTCGTAGCCGCCCAGCAGGATGATGACCGCATTGGCGATCACCAGCAGCACCCCTGCCCAGAGACTGCCGGAGACGGTCTGGGCCAGGTGAGCACGGGCCAGCGGCGGGGCCTGCTCGCGATGCCGCCACCACAGCCACAGCAGGGCGAGAAAGCCCAATCCAGGCACCAGCAGCAGGTTCACCAGGTAGAGCGACTCCGCCGCGGTGGCCAGGCCGGTGCCGGGGGGCAGTTCATCCGAGGGTGACATCGACCACCTCGCCAAGTGCCTTCAGGGTCTCCTCGTCGTCGCTGAGCGGTTCCACCAGGGCGGCGTGACAGGCCTCGCGGATGTCCAGGCCGCTGCGTACCAGGGTGGCGGCGTACACCAGCAGGCGGGTGGAGGCCGCCTCCTCCAGGTCGTGGTCCTTGAGCGCGCGCAGGGCGTTGGCGAGCTGGATCAGCCGCTCGCCCGTCTCCCGGTCGATGCCGATCTCCCCCTGCAGGATCTCCAGCTCCAGCTCCGGCGAGGGGAAGTCGAAAGTCATGGCCACGAAGCGCTGCCGGGTGGAGGGCTTCATGCCCTTGAGCAGATTCTGATAGCCCGGGTTGTAGGAGACCACCAGCATGAAGCCGGGCGGCGCCTGCAGGGTCTCGCCGGTGCGCTCCAGGGGCAGGATGCGCCGGTCGTCGGTGAGCGGGTGCAGCACCACGGTGGTGTCCTTGCGCGCCTCCACCACCTCGTCGAGATAGCAGATGGCGCCCTCGCGCACCGCGCGGGTGAGCGGCCCGTCCGCCCAGAAGGTGCCGGAATCGCCGATCAGGTGCCGCCCCACCAGGTCGGCGGCGGTCAGGTCGTCGTGACAGGCGACGGTATAGAGGGGCCGTCCCAAACGCGCCGCCATGTACTGCACGAAGCGGCTCTTTCCGCAGCCGGTGGGCCCCTTGATCAGCACCGGCAACTGGTTGCGCCAGGCGTGCTCGAACAACGCCACCTCGTTGCCCTGGGGGCGGTAGAAGGGAAGTTCTTCCTGTGTAGCGGTGGTCTCTTCGGCTTTCATGTCCATGGCTCGGATCTCGTGTGCGGGGCGGCGTCCGTTTCCAGCATAGCGGTTCAACCGGCACTCAGCCAGAAGGCCGCGCCCACCAGCAGCCCCACCAGCGCCAGCCACAGGGCGATCACCCAGCGCCAGATTCCCTGCACGCCGCGCAGCCCCATGAACCAGTCACCGATGAGCTGCCCCTTGAGCAGCGCCAGGCCGAGCACGAAGAAGGTGACGCCCAACCCCTGCAGGCCCATCCGGCCCACCGCCCAGGTGACCAGGGTCAGGGCCACCAGCGCAAGATAGACCCGGGTGCAGGGGCGCAGCCATGAACGAACCTTCTCTGTCATTTCAGTGCATCACATAGACCAGGGGAAACAGGATCAGCCACACCAGGTCCACCATGTGCCAGTAACTGGCGCCACTCTCGATATCGGTATGAACGGCGGCGCTGTACCGCCCTGCCCCGGTGCGCAGGGCCAGCACCAGCAGCACGATCACCCCCAGGATGACGTGCATGAAGTGGAAAAAGGTGAGCGACAGATAGAACATATAGAAGGTGTTGCTGCTCAGGCGCACCCCTTCCGAGAGATGGTGGGCGTATTCCGCCCCCTTGATGAACAGGAACAGCACGCCCATGCCGATCGCGGTCCACAGCCAGTTGCGCGCCGCGCTCACCCGGTCCTCGCGGATCGCCGCCACCGCCCGCACCACGAAATAGCTGGCGGTGATCAGCGCCAGAGTGTTGGCCAGGGCCGAGTTGCGGTCCAGCGTCGCCTGGTACTGGTCGAACAACGCCACATGCTGCATGCGGGTGAAGGCATAGGCCGCGAAGAAGATGGCGAACACCGACAGCTCCGCCAGGATGAAGATCCACAGGGCGAGATCCCCCGGCGGGTAGCGGAGGGCTGCGATGCGCGTCTCTTGGGCTTCGACCCCTCTCATGTGTGGTTTTTCCTTCGCCTGAAAACAAAAAGCGCCCGGCATTCCCCACGGAATGCCGGGCACCCCCCTCGGGTCAGGCAGTGGGAGACGCCGCCTGTTCCGTCGCGACCTCGGGCTCGCGCGAGCCTACGAAGAAGCTCGCCACATAGGCAACCAGGCCGATCAGGAAGACCACGCCGGCCACCTCACGCAGCCAGTAGAAGAGTTCGATCTTCTCCTGCACCACCATGAAGGGCAGCGGGTTCTCGCTGTAGCGCTGCAGATAGGTCTGCAGGATGCCAGCCCCTGTGAGAAACAGGGTGATGAACACCATCGACACGGTCATCAACCAGAAGGACCACATCTCCAGCACCTGCGACCTGTTGCTGTTGGCCGCCTTGCGACCGCGCATCATCGGCATGGCGTAGGAGATGATGGTCAGTACCACCATGGCATAGGCCCCGTAGAAGGCCATGTGGCCATGCGCCGCGGTGATCTGGCTACCGTGGGTGTAGTAGTTGACCGGCGCCAGGGTGTGCAGGAAGCCCCACACGCCGGCGCCCAGGAAGGCCATCACCGCAGTCCCCAGGGCCCACAGCACGGCGGCCTTGTTGGGATGATTGCGACGCCGCCGGTTGACCATGTTGAAGGCGAACACCGTCATCATGAAGAAGGGAATGGGCTCCATGGCGGAGAACACCGAGCCCCACCACTTCCAGTACTCCGGCGTGCCGATCCAGTAGTAGTGGTGACCGGTGCCGACGATGCCGGTGATCAGGGTCATGGCGATGATCACGTACAGCCACTTCTCGATCACCTCGCGGTCCACGCCGGTGGTCTTGATCAGCACGAAGGCCAGGATGGAACCCAGGATCAGCTCCCAGACGCCTTCCACCCAGAGGTGGACGACCCACCACCAGTAGAACTTGTCCTTCACCAGGTTCTCGGGGTTGTAGAAGGCGAACAGGAACAGCACCGCCAGTCCGGTGAGACCGATCAGCAGCACCAGGTTCACCACCGTCTTGCGCCCGGAAAGGATGGTCATGCCGATGTTGAACAGGAAGC
>CAZVIG010000065.1:4388-8991 GCA_964627395.1 uncultured Sedimenticola sp. | reverse complement strand
CCTGTCCAGCGCTTTCGAGTATGCGGGTTCTGGAAGACTTCGTCGCCCTGCAGAAAAGTGTATTCCTTCTGCGCTTTCAGGGCGGCGATGGCAGGCGGTAGAAGCTGAACGATTCGCTCGCCGGCCTCGGTCTTCGTCATTTCAATTTCTTCAGCGTCTTGGGTCAGAGCGCCTTCGACATAGACCCGCTTGTTTATCCAGTCGATGTTTCCCCAGTTCAGGGCGAACAGCTCGGAGAGCCTGAGTCCGGTCCAGAAGCCGAACTGGATCAGGTTCTTGAGCTGGCCATGTGCCGTATTGATCAGCGCGGTGCGCTCCTCCTGATTGAACGGGTCGATCTTCGATTTCGAGCTGGCCGATGCATGGGCGCGGGATTTGCGGCGCCGTATCACCTTGTTGGCCATGGGGTGGTGGTGGATGAGTTCCTGTTCGACGGCCTCGTTCAACGCGCGCCGAAGTAGGCTCAGCTTGTTGTTCTGTGTCTTGCGGCTCCAGTCATGGGATTTCACCCAGTCGCGGATCATGGGCCACTTCAGTTCCGTCAGCATCAGCGATCCGAACGCGGGAATGATCTGGTTGAACAGGATTCGCTGTTCGACGGTACGGGTGGAGGCTTTCAGCTCCTTCTCTTCCTTCCGCCACCAGTCGGATAGATACTCCTCCAGGGTGATGTTGGCACCGGGTTCGTCGCTGAGGCGGCGGGCCTGTTTGGAATTCGGAAACGTGGTGGCATAGTCGAAGGTGCCCCGGTAGATGGCTTCCAGTATCGCCTCCCGGTGACGCTCCGCTCTTTTCAGATTAGCGGGGGTGGGCTCGAGCCGGATCTTTTCCCGGCAGCGCTTGCCTTTATAGACGAACGAGATCTCGATCGAGGAGGCGCTGGCTGCCCGGACCCCTGTACGCTGCTTTCTACCCATTGGTTATATCCCTCAACGCTTAATAGGATTCGGCCATCGGGCGCCTTGGTCCAGACCTGGCTTTCCAGCCACACGCCATCCCTGATCTTCGACCGAATCGCATGTTCCGAGTAGCCGGTCTCCTCGGAGAACTTCCGAATGGTCATCCAGTTTATCGTCATGGCCGACACCGGCCTTGGCCATGACCGCTGCTACTCTTCGTCGCCGGTGCGGTGACCAAAGAGGGGCGGTGTATCCCAGATATCCGAGGCATTCGCATGTTCGTTTCGGTGGTGGATCGGAACGAGACGAACCGATCCCGATCCATGAGTTGAACCATGCGATAGACATTAGCACTGGGCTAATCTGTCTAGCAAAAGGAAAATTCTTAGCAGCGTGGTAAGAGGGCAGCGGGCGTGTTCCGGTGATGGCACTCATACCATCTCACCCTTGAACACCACCACGCCACAGATACGCGCCGTCCGGTCGAGTTCGATGATCCGGTTGGGCCAATTCGGGTTGACCGCTTTCAGGTACTGGCGATCGTCTTCGACGATCAACTGTTTAAATGTGGCCTCTGCCGTATCTTCGATCATGACCACCACGTATTTGCCATGGACTGGTTCCGCGTGGGGGTCGACGAAGATCAGCTCACCGTCATGGAATTTGGGCTCCATGCTCTCACCGCGAACGCGGAGAACGAAAGAGTCCTTGCTGCAGGCGACAGGGCAAGGGAGCAATTCCTGCCCATATTGAGGCACAAAACCTTCTGAAATCTCCATCCATTCACCAGCCTGCACCCACGAGATGACCGGAAGCAACCGGCGGATATCCGGGCCCGGATGGGCGTTGACATCCTTATCTGCAAGATTGAGTCGGTCCCACTCGGCTTGGTGCGGTTCGTCCATCCACCCTTGATGCTTGCCCATGCCGTGTTCCAGCTTGCTGGCAAGACTATCTCCAATACTGCGAGGCGTGCCTTTCTTGGTTCGCATCTTGCGCCGAACCTGGCTGATGTAGGAACTGTTGGTACCGGCACGCTTGGCCAGCTTCGCCGCCGAACCGGCCTCGGCGATCAGCAATTCGAGGTTTTTCAAACGGATCTGTTCAGGTGCACGCATGATATTGTCAATATAACACGATATTTAGCAGAATGATAAATATTTTGTGCGCAAATTAGCTTGGCGAGCGAGCAGCACGCTGCTAATCTGCTCCCGCATGGAGCTAAAGACATTCTTGCAAAGGGCCACCAAGCGGGAGCGTGCCGACCTGGCCACCGTTTGTAACGATTCGGTGGGATATCTCTATCAGATCGCCGGTGAGCATCGGCGTGCCAGCCCCCAGATGGCGACGCGCATCGAGCGAAAGAGCCGCCAAGTCGCAGCAAGATCCAACGGTCGGCTGGAACTGGTGCCTCGGGAGAGCCTGGTTCGCCACCCTGAGATTTTCACCGGTATCTTCGATGAGGAATAGATGATGGCTCAGGGCACAGGATCTGCCTCATCGACTGAAGGCGGTTCGCCGGAGATCGTCGATCTCGCTTGTATTCACTCCTACGACCGCAATCCTCGACAAGGCCGCAATCCGGAATACGACCGGATCAAGGACTCGATTCGGAGTACCGGTCTGGATCAGCCGCTGGTGATCACCCAGCGACCAGGTACCAGGGACTACATCGTCCATGCCGGGGGCAATACCCGTCTGACCGTTCTGAAAGAGTTGTTTGACGAAACGGGTGATGCACGTTTTGGCCAGGTGCCGTGCCTGATCAGGCCCTGGAGCCAGGAATCGGATGTTCTGTTGGCGCATCTGCGGGAGAACGACCTGAGAGGTGGTCTGACCTTCATCGACAAGGCGCGCGCTGTCCTCGATGCCCGTGAGTTGCTCGCCGAAGAGTTGGGTCTCGAGGAGATATCGCAAAGGCGATTGGCGGAAGAGCTTCGACGCAGGGGCTACCGCATCACCCATGCCCGGATCTCGCAGATGGAATATGCAGTCCAACGGCTGCTGCCGGTGATCCCGCTGGCACTCGAGCAGGGCCTGGGGCGCCCCCAGGTCGAACAGATCCGAAGGCTGGAGCGTGCGACAGGTGTGATCTGGCGCGATCGTTGTGCCTACAGCGAGATGGACTTCGATGAAGTCTTCCTGACCCTCTGTCGGCGATATGACAGCCCGGACTGGGATACCGAGATATTGCGGGGCGCCCTGGAGGCCGAGATCGCCGATGTGCTCGATGTGAGCATCCATACGGTACGGATGATGCTCGATGCCGAACTGGAGGGGCGCAGATTGTCGATCCCGGAAAATGACGCGACGAGCGAAGACGAATCGTCAGTCACGGGCGAAGACGATGAAGCGGTTACAGAATCTTCGCTGGTACCAGAGGCGCCCGATACCGGGGACCCTCTTGCCGCCCCAAAGGGGAATGAGATGCCAGTGGAATCGGCTTCCGACGACGAGGGCTCGACACCAGATCCCTCTATCAGCTCGGAACAAGATCACGGGGCCATGCCCGAACCGGGTCAACCGATGCCCCTGCCTGTCCCGTCTCCCGGTGATTCTGTACCGGCCGATCTGAAGTCGTTACGCGGCCGGGCCTGGACCTTGGCGGCTCGCCTGGCCCAGCGTAATGGCATGGGGGAACTCGTCGAGCCCATACCCGGCAAGGGGCTGGGTTTCGTATTGCGGGACGTGCCCGACCCAACCCTGGCGGATCAGCTCGACGAGGAGAGTCTGAGCCAGCTCACCATGCTGTGGTGGCAGCTTGCGGCCTGCTCGGAAATGACCTTCGCGCCGCTGGAATCGATCCTGCCGCTACTGCCGGAAGACTCCATCCTTCGCCGGGCCCTCGAGACCGAGGACGCGGAACTGTTGTTCAGCAGTATCTGGACGCTCGATCCAGGGCATACCGGTTATCGGCTCTGGCGGCCCCTCCACGACCGGGACTGGAGCGATCTTCTGGGCCTGATGGATACCTATCGCCGAATCCGCCGGGTCGCCGCGGATACGGGCGTGCCGATCTGGGAGTAGCGCGATGGAGAGTACCAAGGAATCGGATCTGGTCACCGCCGTACTGATGTACGCCATGCGTTGCCTGGCCGAGGGCGACCATGCGGCACTGCACAACATGAAGTTTGGTCCGCGTGAGATCGAGGCGCTGCGGGAGATGAACCTGTCGGACCTCTACCGGATCGAATCGCTGCGTGCCCACTGCCTGGACATCGCCCTGAACCGGCAGGTCTATTGGCCGATGATCGAACACCTGCGGGCGCAGCGAGAGTCCGAAGAGACGCTGCACTCCCTGATCGCGGCCGATGCACCCCACGAGATGTTGCTGATCCTGTTCGGCCTGAACGCCCGGGACTACAGCCGGTTGCGGCGCACCCTGTCGGTCAGTCCGTCCGTCGGTCGTCCACCCGAGGCGGACGAGGAGAGTTCCCATCGGCTCTGGGAAGTCTGGTCGAAGAAGTTCGACGGGGAATCGACTGGCCTGCTGGCGCCGGCCGACTACCTGGCGCTTCACCGGGAGACCGGCGTCCCGATGCGCGCCATCTGGAACCTCACCCAGCGTTGGACCCAGTATGGCAACCTGACCGGCGAGAGTGACGACGATGCCGCTCAGGCGGGTGGCAATGGATGAGCTATCGCGTCCCATTCGTCCGGAGACCGCGGCCCTCGATGCGCTGATCCAGGAGACCATCGCCCGT
>CAZVIG010000065.1:2510-4288 GCA_964627395.1 uncultured Sedimenticola sp. | reverse complement strand
AATTTCGAACCCGGTGGGGACCCGGGTTCAAAATTCGTGCGTCGAAGATTCGAACTCGGATCGTGGTAGTGGTTGTAAAAATAAAAAAACTACGACTACCCCTACGGAGATGCATTCGAAATTCGAAGTGGCCGATGAGGCAGGCAGGCCGCTCGTGTATCCCCGTCGGCTCAGCGACAACCAGCGTGAGATCGCCGATCGCTATCTCCATCGCCTGCCACCTGCATCGAGGCAGGCGGTTCTCGACGAGCTGGAGGGCCGGTTCCAGGCGGAACTCCGGGGGATGAAGCCGGTGTACGACGAGATCCGTTTCCTCGCGCGGCTCTGTGAACTGGCCCGCTCAGGCGAGTTCCACCCCAATCTCGGTATCAAGGTCCGCGAGGCCCGCCGGGCACAGGAACTCAGCCAACAGCGTGCGGCACAGATGGCAGCCTCGACACCCAAGGAGACCGAGGCCGAGCGTGAAAAGCGCATGGCCGAGGCGCAGAGACGACTGGCGGATATGCGGAAGTTGTTGGGCATGTCCGCCGGTGGCGAGAGCCATTCGAATCTGGAGTAGTGAACGACCCATTCGCCGGGGTGTTTCCACTGGAAACACCTGTCGATCTCCGAACGCGGTGACTAATCGACGCATTGATCGTCAGCGTTATCCGTTGTTCCAGGACGATTCACATGCGCTCATAACGTCCTATCGAAGCGACCAGGAGCCAAACGAGTGAACCGTTCCGTTTCCGATTCCAACGACTTGCATGAGAGCGACTGGGCCATGGGGGCCGAAGATCCAGGGCCTCTTCGCGGCCAGGTCTGGTTGACGTTACAGACCGTCCAGGCCCGTCGGCTGGTGCGCGGGCGAAGTGGCTCTGCCGGGAAGCCGCCAATCTTTGGCCTCACCACCTTCGCGGATCGGTTGCGGGTGATCTGGCAGGCCGCGCGAGACGACGATCCCTATGCCGACTGGTGGCTGATCAAGATCCACGAGGCGCTCGAATCGAAAGAGAAGCGGCTGCAATCCACCCGGCAGATGCTGGATGAACGGCTGGCGCAGATGGACGCCATCGAAGTCTCGGTTGCCACATCCGAGCGGCCGTTCAGAACGCCCCTTCGATTCGCCAATCCCTATGCCTACCGAGCCGCCCATCTCCTGGCGAACTACGATGCCCAGGTCTGTGCTGCCCTGACCGCCCATCATGTCGGTGTGCTGGCCCACCGGACCTGTGTCGATCTCATTCGTCAGGGATCGCACGAGATACGCGGCCTGTTCAGCCTGCCACAAAGCTATCGCTTCCTGCGCATCAATCGGGCCGAAGTCGAGAGGGGCGGCCCAAAGGCCCGTGATGCGGAGCGACGGATGGGGTCACTTCCCGACGAGGTCCTATCGGGTGAGCACCGGGCGCCCTTGGCACCGCAGCGGCGCAAACGGCCATCCGGTTTCAGCGATCACATGCAATTGCACCCCGCATCACCGTCCTCTGAAGGCCGTTCCCGGCCTGCGGAAAACGACGACGCCTGAGGTATCGGGTTTCTTCTGGCGGGCCGGTTCATTGCGACCCTAACCTTGTGGCCATTCGAACGTAACAGGATACCTGCAATGGCCAAGGCGCAAACGGGAACCCGGATCACTATCCAGCTCGATCGCCGGGTAGCGCTGGAGGCCATCCTTTTGAACCGATTGGGCCAGATGCCAACCCATCGGCGCCAGGAGTGGCTGCGCGGTCTCTTGGTCCAGGGATTCCGAAACGAATGCCAGGCATTGAAGGGGCTGTCAGGCGCCCCTACGC
>CAZVIG010000065.1:0-2410 GCA_964627395.1 uncultured Sedimenticola sp. | reverse complement strand
GCCTGGTACGACCACGTGATCGTGGAGCGGGACGGCAAGGCCTTGCTGGACGAGTCGCGCCTGTCGGTGCCCATCGCCATCGTCGACATCGGGGGTCGCACCACGGATTTCGTAGTGGTGAAGGACCAGGGTCTCCTCCACGGTTCCTCCGGCTCCCTGCAATGCGGGATGTTGGACGTGAAACAGATCGTCGCCAACGGCATTCAGGAACGCTTCGACCTGGAATCCCTGGGTGAACAGCTCGTCGCCCATGCCGTGGAGTTCAAGGTCGTGCGGCTACATGGCAAGGATTACGACGTGGGCGCTCTGGTGGAATCGGCCAAACAGCAGGTCGTCGAACGGATTCGCGACGAGACCCGCCGGCAGTTGGGGCTGGGTGTGGAGCTGGATCGGATCCTGTTCGTCGGCGGTGGCACGGTGGCACTGGCGGAACACATCACCAACTGGTTTCCCCACCAGGCCATTGCGGAGCACCCGGCCTTTGCCAATGCCCGCGGCATGCTCAAGTACCTGCGTTACGTCTGCGAGGCCTCCGATGCGGCCTGATCGCATCTATGACACCGGTTTCATCCGTGGCCACTGCGGTTCAGTGGCAATCGAGGCACCGTCGGACCGTGCAACCGGTGCACAACGGCGAGGACATGTGTCCTGGCCGTCGGTCCTTCTTCGAATACAGGTCTGCAGAGCGCTTCGTCGTCATCCTTGGCGAGACAGAAGTGCCTCTTTCAGGCTCCAGCCCCGACATCCTGTCGGGTCGTTCAGCCGGTTGCGAATGTCCACTGGACATTCGGTCCGGCCTCACCCTGCCGGGCAAGCCATCCCGTCAGGGACGCGCTTGCTCCGGATGTTCAATCCTTGAGGAGAAAGCGCTATGTCAAGCAACGAAACCACGAAGTATTTCGACCTTCACACCCAGGGCATCGGTTATCTCAACCGGGTCCGGGAGGTGACACCCAAGGAAGGCAAGCCCTTTCTGAGTGTCACCATCGCCGCCCTTCGGGGCAGTGTCGACAATGCCCAATACACGCATTTCGAGTGTCGCGTGTCGGGCAAGCAGGCGCAGGAAGTGGTGCGCAAGCTCACGTCGGCCGTCGAGGGCGACTCGAAGGTGTTGATCGGCTTCACGCTCAGTGATCTCTATGCCGAAACCTTCACCTTCAAGAACGGTGACCGAGCCGGTGAGACCGGCATCAGCCTGAAGTCCCGCCTGCTGCGCGTGGCCTGGGCCAAGGTCGACGGGCAGCCGTTCTATACCGCGCAAGACGACGCGGCGTAACTCGACCATCGGCCGGGCAATCCTGTTGCCCGGCCATCTTTCAACCCATCGGGGGATCATCCCCCGGGGGCTGATCTCCCCGTCATTCCGAGGAGATCAGTCATGAAGAAGACGGAATCGTCCGTAGAGACCGTAATGGAGGATCGGTTGGCCAGTTTGAGGCCATCCGACCTGAACGAGGCGGAGAAACGGTCGCTCGTTGCACTGGCGATGAAGGTGCTGGCCATCAAACACCGGGCCGGCAGACCCCTGAACAGCCCGGAGACGACGCGAAACTACTTGCGTCTTCGCCTGGCGGACTACCGGAATGAGGTCTTCGGTTGTCTGTTCCTCGACAACCGGCACCGGATCATTGCCATGCGTGAGCTGTTCCACGGCACCATCGATGGCGCCTCGATCCATCCACGGGTCGTGGTGCAACAGGCCCTGGAGGTGAACGCTGCCGCTTTGGTCTTCTTCCACAACCATCCGTCAGGTGTCGCCGAGCCCAGTCACGCGGACGAGGCGATCACCAGACGGCTCAAGGAGGCGTTGGCACTGGTCGACGTGCGCGTGCTGGATCACTTCGTGGTCTCGGCCGGCGAAAGCGTCTCGTTCGCGGAACGTGGATTGCTCTGAGATCCATATCTTTTCACAAACCCTGCCGGGGAGGTCCTCTTCCCCGGCGGGGAGGAGGTACGACCTGGCGTCGATCCACAGGAGATAACTCATGTCGAATCCATCGAAGAAATCGCCGACCGTGTTCTTCTTCGGTCCTGTCATCGCGACCTACACCCGCGCCCAGGCCATCGAGGAAGGAATGTTGATCGAGGCCGGCGCCATGGCAAAGGAGGTAGGCTTCAAGTGGCCGGTCGTACTGACCGCTGCCGCCTGGGCCGATTGCGTGGCCTGGACCGACGAGGACAGCGAGCGGCAGGTCTATCAAGACCAGTTGGGGCGATTGTGGGACGTGCTCTACATGGCCTCCCATGCCGTCCGTACTGGCCGAGGTTCAGCCGATCAGGTGCTGTTTCAGCTCGATCGGGTACCCCGGGACGGACAGTCGACACAGGCGCAGACGGTCACGTTGAAGCTGATCGTCGGCCCGGGTGATCATGGCGAGCCAGTGATCACCATCCTGCTTCCGAATGAGGA
>CAZVIG010000064.1:0-9010 GCA_964627395.1 uncultured Sedimenticola sp. | reverse complement strand
CACCAGCCGGCCCTGTTCGTAACGCAGGCTGATCGCCAGGCCGTCCAGCTTGGGCTCGGCGGAATAGACGACCTCCTGCATACCCAGGCGCTCGCGCACCCGGCGGTCGAATTCGTCCAGCTCCTCGTCGCTGAAGGCGTTGTCCAGCGACAGCATGGGCACCCGGTGGCGCACCTCGGCGAAGCCCTCGGCGGGCTTGGCCCCCACCCGCTGGGTGGGCGAGTCGGGCGTCACCAGCTCGGGGTACTCCGCCTCCAGGCGCTGCAGCTCGCGCATCAGGCGGTCGTACTCGGCGTCCGGGATCTCCGGGTCGTCGAGCACGTAGTAGCGGTAGTTGTGATAGTCGATCTCGCGTCGCAGTCGCTCGACGCGCTCGCGGACCTCGGCCGGGACGGTGCGGCGGCTCAATGGCGGCTCCGCAGCAACTGGATCTTGCGGCGATGCTCCAGGATGGCATCGCGGGTGTGCTCGATGGCCTGGCGGGTCAGGGCGCTGCGGGTCTCGTCCAGCAGCTCGCCGTCGAGCAGGGCGCCGAGGCGCTCGGCGGTGAACAGCATGTCGCTGTAGATGGCCATGCCGTCCTGCACCCCCGGCAACTGGGTGAACAGCACCAGCCCCGGGGTGCGGAAGGCCTCGTCGGCGCCCTTGGGGAAGGTGCCCGGCTCCACCACGCTGGCGAGGCTGAACAGCACCTGTCCCTTGCTGTTCTCGCGGTGGAAGATGTTCATCGCGCCATAGCGCATGTCGGTGGACTTCGCCGCCTGGCGTACCTGCTCCAGGGTAAAGGGCTCGTCCTTGCTCATCACCACGATCTGCAGGATCAGGCGCGGCACCTCGTCCATCAGCGCCGGGTCGATGTGCAGATAGTCGCTGTCCGCCTCGGCGTTGAACTCCAGGTCCATGGCGAGCTGGGTGTCGTTCTCGGGATCGGTGGCCTCCCAGCGCTGCCGCACCACCGGCTCGCCGACGTATTCGCCCGGCGGCAGGTCGTCGTCATCGTCGGGCAGTTCGGCCGCGGCGGACGACTCGGGCAGTTCCTGCAGGGGGTCGGCGCTGCCCACCGATTCCACGCTCTCGATGGAGGGCTCGGCCTGGCGCTGCGCCACGCGCCGCGCGTTGCCGGGATGCCAGCGGCGCTTGTGACGGTCCCAGAAATAGATCCCGGCCACCAGGATCACGCCGGCGGCGGCCAGTATCAGGCGCAAGGTGTTCGCATCCATCCCGATCTGCATCCCCGCTTCATACCGCGGCCAGGGAGGCCGCCTCCTCGATGTCCACCGACACCAGCCGGGAGACGCCCGGCTCGTGCATGGTGACCCCCATGAGCTGGTTGGCGATCTCCATGGTCACCTTGTTGTGGGTGATGAAGATGAACTGCACCTGCTCCGACATCTCCTTGACCAATTGCGAATAGCGTCCCACGTTGGCGTCGTCCAGCGGCGCGTCCACCTCGTCCAGCATGCAGAAGGGCGCCGGGTTGAGACGGAAGATGGCGAACACCAGGGCCACCGCGGTGAGAGCCTTCTCGCCACCGGACAGCAGATGGATGGAGGAGTTCCGCTTGCCCGGCGGTCGTGCCATCACGCTCACGCCGGTGTCGAGCAGATCCTCGCCGGTCAGCTCCAGATAGGCATGGCCGCCGCCGAACAGCTTGGGGAACAGCTCCTTGAAGCCGGCATCCACCTTGTCGAAGGTCTCCTTGAAGCGGGTGCGGGTCTCGCGGTCGATCTTGCGGATCGCCTCCTCGAGCGTCTCCAGCGACTTGGTCACGTCCGCGTGCTGGCGGTCCAGATATTCCATGCGCTCGCTCTGCTCGCGGAACTCGTCGATCGCCGCCAGGTTGATCGGGCCCAGGCGCTGGATACGGCTGGCGAGCTGCTCGGCGCGCTGCTGCCAGCGCTCCAGCTCGGCGTCCTCGGGCATCTCCGCCAGCAGCGCCTCCAGCTCGAAGCCGGTCTCGCCGAGCTGCTCGCGCAGGGTGCCGGCGCGCACCACGATCTCCTGGCGCGCCATCCGCGCCTGATCCAGACGGATACGCTCGTCCTGCACCTTCTGCTCCACCCCGTGGCGCGACTGCTCCAGCTCGCGCAGGGCATGGTCGATCGCCTCCAGGCGCTGGCGCGCCTCGGTCAGCTCCGCCTCGGCGGCGCTGCGCTCCTGCAGCCGCTGTTCCAGCAGCAACTGCTGTTCGCCCATCGGCGCCTTGCTCTCCTCCAGCGCTTGGCGCAATTCGGCGACCCGTTGCTCGAGCTGGGACACCTGGGAATGCACCCGGTCGATGCCGGACTTCAGCGAGTCCTCGGTGCTGCGGATGGACTCGATGCGCAGCGCCAGCTCGTGCACCCGCGCATGCGCCGCGGCCGCCTTCTGGCGCGCCTGCTCCAGGCGCTCGCGGTGCTGCTCGCGCTCCGCCTGCAGGGCCTGGCGGCGGCGGTCCAGCTCGTCCACCCGCGCCAGCGCCTGGTGCAGGCGCTCGCGGGCCTGTTCCATCTCCTCAGTGCCGGCCTGGAGCTGCTGCTGCAGCTCGGCGGCCTCCTCCTCCAGCCCCGCCAGGCGCTGGCGGATCTGCTCGGCGCGCGCCTGCTTGCCCGAGAGCAGCGCCTTGAGGTCGGCCAGGGCCCGCGCCCCGGCGTCCTGACGCGCCTGCGCCTGCTCGCGCTCGCGCTCCGCCTCGCGCAGCCGTTCGCGGGCCGTCTCCAGCGCCGTCTCCAGTTCCTGGATACGCGGCTCCAGCTCGCGCTGGCGGGCCTGCAGCTCGCGGATCTCGCGCTCGCGCGCCAGCACCCCGCTCTCGGCCCCGCCGCTGCGCGCCACCGCCAGCCAGCCGTCGCCCACCAGCACCCCCTCGGGGGTGATCCAGGACTCGCCGTCGGCCAGCTCGCCGCGCCGCGCCAGGGCCTGGGGCAGGTCGTCGGCCAGGCGGATGCGGTTGAGCAGGCCGGTCAGCCCCGCCGGGCCGCGCACCTGTTCGGCGAGGGTGCCGGGACGCGGGGCGCTGCCGCCGTCGCGCGCCTCGAACAGGCGCACCCCGGCCGCCTGCAGGGCCTCGGGGTCGTCGGCATGGGCGCCTAGATCGTCCACCAGCACCGCCTGAAGCTGGTGTCCCAGGGCCACCTCCACCGCGTGCTGCCAGCGGTCCGCCACCTCGACCGATTCCAGCAGGCGCCGCGCGCCGGCCAGGCCGCGCTCGTCCAGCCAGCGGGTCAGGGCCTCGTCGTCCTCGCCCTTGGCCGCCTGCTGCAGCGCCTGCAGGGAGGAGAGCCGCCCCTTGCAGCGACTGCAGCTCGGAACGCAATCCGTCCAGGGCGTCCTGGCGCTCCTGGATCTCGGCGCGCGCCGCCTCGATGCGCGTTTGGCTCTCGCGGGTCTGCTCACGGGTCAGCGCCAAGGCGGCGTCCGCCTCCTGCTCGCGCCGCAGCAGTTCGGCGATCTCCGCCTCCAGCGCCACGTCCGAGAGGCGCTGCTGCTCCTCGCGGTTGCGCTCGATGCGGCGGCGCAACTGCTGGTCCTGCTGCTCCAGATGGTTGATCCGGGTGCGCTCCACCTGGGCCTGCTGCGCCGGCTCGTTGACCTGTTCGTTGAATCGGTCCCATTCCGCCTGCCAGGCGGCCATCGCCTCCTCGGCCTTCGCCAGCTCGGCGTTCGCCGCCTCTTCGGCACGGCGCGCCTCCTCCAGGCGCGGGCGGTCGCGCTCCAGCTCCTCGGCGAGCTGCTGCAGTCGGCTCTGGTCCTGCTGCCCCAGCTCGCGCGCCTCGGCCAGGGCGCGCTCCGCCTGCTGCAGGTCGATCTCCTGCTGGCGGCGCGCCTCGCGCGCATACTGGATGGCCTCCTCGAGACGCCCGATCTCGGCACCGATCTCGTAGTAGCGGCCCTGCACCTGGTTGAAATGGTCGTTGGCCTCGGCATGCGCGGCGCGCTCGCGCTCGATCTTCGCCTCCACCTCGCGCTGCGCGGCCACCGCCGCCTCCAGGGCGTTCTCCTGCTCCGCGATCTGGCGATCGCGCTGCTCCACGTCCGTCTGCATGGCCGCCAGACGCAGGGCCAGCAGCTCGGCGCGCACCCGACGCTCTTCTTCCTTCAGGGTCCTGTACTTCTCGGCGGTGGCGGCCTGGCGCTCCAGATGGCGGAGCTGCTTGGCCACCTCTTCGCGCACGTCGTCCAGCCGTTCCAGGTTCTCGCGGGTGTGGCGGATGCGGTTCTCCGTCTCGCGGCGCCGCTCCTTGTACTTGGAGATGCCGGCCGCCTCCTCGAGATACACCCGCAGCTCCTCGGGACGCGCCTCGATGATGCGCGAGATCATCCCCTGCTCGATGATGGAATAGCTGCGCGGCCCCAGGCCGGTGCCCAGGAACAGGTCGGTGATGTCGCGCCGCCGGCAGCGCACGCCATTCAGAAAATAGAGCGACTGGCCGTCGCGCGAGACCTGGCGCTTGACCGAGATCTGGGCGTACTGGGCGTACTGCCCCCCGGCCCCGCCGTCGCTGTTGTCGAAGATCAGCTCGATGCTGGCGGTGCCCACCGGCTTGCGCGTGGACGAGCCGTTGAAGATGACGTCGGCCATCGACTCGCCACGCAGCATCTTCGCCGAACTCTCGCCCATCACCCAGCGAACGGCATCGATCACGTTGGATTTTCCGCATCCGTTCGGACCGACGATCCCCACCAGGTTGCTGGGGAAGTGGACGGTGGTGGGATCGACGAAGGACTTGAAACCCGCCAGTTTGATCTTTTCCAAGCGCATGGGGCGCAAAGATACAGGAAGCCATCACCGCGGGACAAGCGAATTCCTGAGCGGACAAATTGCTTTAGATAATTAATATTACTTATTGTTTATGCTGGCTATTTTCCAAAGCGCGGCACACCACCCGGAGAGACCCCGTATAATCCCGCCCCGATCAGCAACCGACGGACGCGCCATGCCCTCCTCTCCCAGCAAGAACCTGGAAACCTTCGACAATCCGCAACCGGAGCGGGACTACACCATCCGCATCCGGGTGCCGGAATTCACCTGTCTCTGCCCCAAGACCGGGCAGCCCGACTTCGCAGAGCTGCACATCGAATATGTCCCCGACCGCCTGTGCGTGGAGCTGAAGTCGCTCAAGCTCTATGTCTGGTCCTTCCGCGAGGAGGGCGCCTTCCACGAGGCGGTGACCAACCGGATTCTCGACGACCTGGTGACCGCCACCCGCCCCCGCTTCATGCGTCTGACCGCCGACTTCAACGTGCGCGGCGGCATCTACACCACGGTGGTGGCCGAATACCGCGACCCCGCCTGGCAGGCGCCGGAGCCGGTGCGCCTGCCCTGAGATGCCCACTTGGCTGGGGATCGACCTGGGCACCTCGGGGGTGCGCGCCTGCCTGATCGACCGCGACGGCGAAGTCCTGGCCGAATCGCGCACCGTCCTGCCCCCCTCCGCCACCCCCACACCCGGTGCCGCGGAACAGCGTCCCGAACACTGGTGGCAGGCGGTGCTGGATACGGTGGACGGGCTGCCGCCCGCCCTGCGGGCCGAGCTGGACGCGATCGCCGTGGACGGCACCTCCGGCACCCTGCTGCTGTGCGACCGCGACGGCGAGCCCACCAGTCCGGCGCTGATGTACAACGACCGCCGCGCCACCGCCGAGGCGGAACGGCTCGCCGCCATCGCCCCGCCCCAGGCGGTGGTACAGACCCCCACCTCGGCCCTGGCCCATCTGCTGTGGCTGCTCGACCAGGGCCACCGCGGCGCCCATGCCCTGCACCAGGCCGACTGGATCGCCTTCCGCCTGGGGGCGCCGCTGGGCACCAGCGACGAGCACAACGCCCTCAAGCTGGGCTACGACCCCGAGGCACGCCGCTGGCCCGACTGGCTGAGCGAGACCGGCGTCACCACCCGCCTGCTGCCGCGGGTGATGCCGGTGGGCACCCCCATCGGCCGGCTCACCCCGGCGCTGCGCGACCGCTGGGGCTGCCGCCGGGCGGTGGCCCTGGTCGCAGGTACCACCGACAGCAATGCCGCCACCCTGGCCAGCGGCATCCGCGAGATCGGCGAAGCGAGCACCGCCCTGGGCTCCACCCTGGTGCTGAAGATCCTCTCCCCGCGCCCGGTGTTCGCCCCGGAGTACGGGGTCTACAGCCATCGCCTGGGCGACCGCTGGCTGGCCGGCGGCGCCTCCAACAGCGGCGGCGCGGTGCTGCGCCGGTTCTTCGACGACGCCCGGCTGGCCGAGCTGAGCGCGCGCATCGATCCGGGCCGCGACAGCGGCCTGGACTACTACCCCCTGCCCGCGCCGGGAGAGCGCTTTCCGCGCAACGACCCGCGGCTGGAACCGCGCCTCGGCCCGCGTCCGAACGACGAGGTGGCCTTCCTGCACGGGCTGCTGGAGGGCATCGCCCGCATCGAGCGCGAGGGCTACCGGCGTCTGCACGAGCTGGGCGCACCCTGGCCGAGCCGGGTGGTGAGCACCGGCGGCGGCGCCCGCAACCCAACCTGGACCGCCATCCGCCAGCGCCTGCTGGAGGTGCCGGTGACCGCCGCGGAGCATGCCGAGGCCGCCTGCGGCAGCGCCCGGATCGCCGCCGGCCTGGTGGTTCCGGCATGAGGGCCCGGCTTTGCCGTAGAATCCGCGCGGCGCGACCATAGACATCATCACAGAGGGAACAGGACCATGCGCGTACTCATCACCGGCAGCGCCGGCTTCATCGGCAACCAGCTCGCCCTGCGCCTGCTGGAACGCGGCGACGAGGTCATCGGGGTGGACGCCCTGGACGACTACTACGACGTGGCGCTCAAGGAGGCGCGGCTGCGCCGCACCCTGGCCCACCCCGGCTTCACCGACGTGCGGGCGCGCATCGAGGACCGCGAGGCGATGGCGGAGACCTTCCGCAAATACCGCCCGCAGCGGGTGGTGAACCTGGCCGCCCAGGCCGGAGTGCGCTACTCCATCGAGAATCCCGCCGCCTACATCGACAGCAACCTGGTGGGTTTCGGCAACATCCTGGAGGGCTGCCGCCAGCAGGAGGTGGAGCACCTGGTGTACGCCTCCTCCAGCTCGGTGTACGGCTCCAACACCCGCATGCCCTTCTCGGTGCACGACAACGTCAACCATCCGGTGAGCCTGTACGCCGCCAGCAAGAAGGCCAACGAGCTGATGGCGCACACCTACAGCCACCTCTACGGCATCCCCAGCACCGGGCTGCGCTTCTTCACCGTGTACGGCCCCTGGGGCCGGCCCGACATGGCGCTGTTCCTGTTCACCCGCAAGATCCTCGCCGGCGAGCCCATCCCCGTATTCAACTATGGCAAGCACCGGCGCGACTTCACCTATATCGACGACATCGTGGAAGGCGTGATCCGGGTGCTGGACCACCCCGCCGAGCCGAATCCCGACTGGAACGGCGACGACCCCGACAACGCATCCAGCCGCGCCCCCTGGCGGCTCTACAACATCGGCAACAACCAGCCGGTGGAGCTGATGCACTACATCGAGACGTTGGAGAAATGCCTGGGCCGCGAGGCGGAGAAGGAGCTGCTGCCCCTGCAGCCGGGCGACGTCCCCGACACCTATGCCGACGTGGACGACCTGGTGCGCGACTTCGATTACCGCCCCGCCACCTCGGTGGAGGAAGGGGTGGCGCGCTTCGTCGAGTGGTACCGGGACTATTACGGGGTCTGAGCCGGCTCAGCGCCTGCCCAGCCGGCTCTCGGCGTTGCGCGCGATCAGCCGGCGCACCTGTTGGCGGCTGTAGTGCTCGCTCGGCGGCAGGCCCAGCAGATCCTGACGGATGGCCATGGTGAGGCGGGCCAGGGCACGGTTCAGCTCCTCGCGGTCGCCCGAGAAGCTGTTGTCGCGTGACAGCCGCGAGACCACCTGCAGAAACTCCTGATACTCGTCCAGCACCTCCGCGGAGGCGACGATGGAGAGGCGATGGGTGATGAACTGCAAATGCACCAGTTCGGCGTCCTCGAAGCGCTCCACCAGGGACATTTTCTCCATCAAATCCAGCAGCCGCTCGTAGGTGCGCGACTTCAGCTCGAAGAACTTGATGCTCTGCTCCTTCTCGATCTCCACCGCCGACTGCTTGTTGAGCAGCAGCGCGGTGATGAAGATGGTGGCCACCACCCCCAGGATGGTGAGCACGATCTCCTGCGTGAAGGGCGTCTGGTCGGTGACCCGGTAGGCGTAGCGCAGATAGGCATAGCCGGCGATCAGGGTCACCGCCGAGAGCAGCAGGTACAACAATTGCTTGTAGATGGCTTTCATGAAAATCCCAGACGGCAGCGTGCTTCCGGGACTCTATCGCATCGTCCCTGCCCTGTCGTGGTGTCGGGCAGGAACGCCATTCCTGTTGCCAGGCAACGACACCCCACGAGGTGCATCCCCCCGGCGAAAGGATTAAAGTTCGGTCGATCGCCACGCGCGATTGCCCGGAAAACGACGTCAGGCCCGGGGCCTGGCCCGCACCACCGTTGATAAGGATGAAGAAATGACCGACTACCTTGCAGACGTGAAACGTTACGACCCCGATGCCGACCCGGCGGTCGTGGACAAGATCATCAAGCACCTGGGCATCGCCCTGCGCAGCAGCCGGGACGCCGCCCTGGTCTCCTGCTCCGACCCCTCCGAGCTGGACCGCGTGCGCGAGAAGTGGGCCATGAAGAAACTGGGCGCCGACGCGGACACCTCCAACGCCATCATCAAGGAGGTGTGCGAACAGATGAAGGGCGACCGCCAGAAAGAGCGCGTCACCTTCTACTATCTGGTCGCCAAGAAGATGGGCAAGCTCGGCGACCTCTGATCCCTTTCCTGTCAATCCAAGCGTGCCTTGACCCCTCCACCCGGAGGGGTTTTTTTCAGCGGAAATCCCGCGACCGGCTCTCCAGCCCCGCCAGCAGAGCGCTGTGATCCTCCAGGCGGCGGCACAGCAGATGCTGCACCCCCTCGGCGCGCTGCACCTCCGCCACCACCCCCAGCAGAGCCGCTCCCAGCAGCACCTGGCGGAACGCCAGCGCCAGGTGCTGCTGGGAGC
>CAZVIG010000063.1:0-9016 GCA_964627395.1 uncultured Sedimenticola sp. | reverse complement strand
CCCTCGTCCATGCGGTAGTCGTGCATGGGGCCGTTGTCGACCGGCAGAGGATCGTCGGCATAGCTGATCTCCCACACCTCGGGGATGTCCTTGAGGGCGGCGATGAAGGCCTGCCGCGGCGGCGCGTCGTACACCGCGCTCACCCGCGAGCCATGCCCCTTGCCGTCCCCCACTGGAATCACCTTGATCGGCGAGAGATCCTGGGCATTCAGCAGCACCAGGGTGTGCGGCAGATAGTTGGCGACCATCACGTAGCGCCCGTCGGCGGAGACCGCAGCATTCCGGGTGTTGATGCCGGCGCGCACCTCGGCGGTGACCTGCAGGCTGTAGAGATCGAAGCGAGTGATCCAGCCGTCGCGCGAGGTGAAATAGACGAAACGCCCGTCCGGCGAGAACTTGGGCCCGCCGTGCAGGGCGCGGTGGGTCTTGATACGGATCAGCGGCTCGAAGCGGTCGCCGTCGAGGATGGTGGCATGGTGATCGCCCAGCTCCACCACCACGAACAGATTCATGGGATCGGCATGGTGTACCGGGCGGGCGGGCAGTTTCGACTCGGGCACCAGCACCCGGTGGCTGGCACGGATGCGCGCCAGGTCCCAGCTCGGCGGCTGCGGCAGCGGGGTATAGATCAGGTCCACCAGGGTCTGCACCTGGGCATCGCTCAGCTTGTCGCCGAAGGCCGGCATCTGGGTCGCCACCCGCCCCTGGCGGATCACCTTCGACGCCTGCTCGCGCTTCAGGCGGCCCAGATTCTCCGGCAGCAGCGCCGGGCCCATGCCGCCCAGGCGGTCCGGGCCATGGCACTGCGCGCAGTGTTGCCGATACAGCGCGTCGACATCGGCAGCCGAGACCGAGCCGACCAGCGATGCCAGTCCCAGGAGCACCCCACCGAGACGAACCAGGAAATGCCACATCGCCCTACTCCGCCACCTGCAGCCGATAAGTGGCATGGCAGCCCACGCAGTTGGCCATCAGCCCCGCCACCGCCTCGGGCACCTCGCGGGTATCGCCCAGGGCCTGAGTGTCGAGGGCGAGCTGGTCGAAGGCCTGATGGGTGGCGAAGCCCAGCTTCTTGAAGGCCAGCGGCAGCTTGCCCACCAGGCTGTCGGGCACCTCGGCGCGGGTGGCCATGCCCACCGCGCGGGCGGCATCGGCCACGCCGTCCACATCGTTACGTACCGCCGCGTCCAGGATCTGCTGCACCGCGGCGAGGAAGGCGCGCATCTCGCTCAGCACCAGGTCGCGCTCGCCCTCGCTGAGCAGGATGGCGGTGCGCCCGTCGCTGGCGGGCACCGTCTCGCCGCGGAGGATGAACTTCCAGGCCAGGGTGCCGGCGGCGATCGCCAGCAGCAGGGTCAGGATCCAGCAGATTCGGCACATGTGACAGCGACTCCTTCAACGGCAACGGCGGCACGACGCCGCCAGGGGGTGACCGCGACCCGTTCCGGCAGGCCCTGCACCCCGATCTCCTCGTCGGTGAGGTAGCATCCGGGATCCTCGGCCCAGGGGTTGCCGGTGAGCTGCCAGGCGCGGGTGCGGCTGTTGCCGCCACAGATTGCCCTTTCCCGACAGACGGCGCAACGGCCCAATAGCGGCCGCTCGGCCTGCTTGAGACCGGCCATGAGGGGATCGCTGCGGTCCTCCCAGATCTCGGAGAAGGGGCGCTCGCGTACCGATCCCAGATCGTAGTCCCACCACATGGTGTCGGGATGCACATGCCCCAGATTGTCGATGTTGGCGATGTGCACCCCGGAGGCGTTGCCGCCCCAGCGCTCCAGCAGGGGGCGCAGTTTCGCCTCGCTGCCGGGGATGCGCTCGCGCGCCCAGTGCAACAGATAGACCCCGTCCGCATCGTTGTTGCCGGTGACGAACTCGCGCCGCCGACCGGAGACGATATGGTTCCAGCAGGTATCGAACAGCAGGTCCATGGCCGCCCGGGTCATGCGATGATGGGCGTCGTCCATGCGGTTCTTGTTGCCGCGCCCGGCATAGTTGAGGTGGGAGAGGTAGAACTTGTCGATGCCCTCGTCGTCCATCAGCCGCAGCAGATCCGGCAGGTCGCGCGCGTTGTCACGGGTGAGGGTGAAGCGCATGCCCACCTTGATGCCGGCATCGCGGCACAGGCGGATGCCGCGCAGCGCCTCGTCGAAGGCGCCCGCGCGGCGGCGGAAGCGGTCGTGCACCTCGCGCATGCCGTCCAGGCTGATGCCCACATAGTCGTAGCCCACCTCGGCGATGGCCTGGATGTTGTCCTGATCGATCAGGGTGCCGTTGCTGGACAGCCCGACATAGAAGCCCATCGCCTTGGCGTGGCGCGAGATCTCGAAGATGTCCGGGCGCATCAGGGGCTCGCCGCCGGAGAGGATCAGCACCCGCACGCCATAGCGGTAGAGGTCGTACATCACCGCGAACACCTCATCGGTGCTCAGCTCGCCGGGGAAGTCCTTGTCCGCCGAGGTGGCATAGCAGTGCTTGCAGGTGAGGTTGCAGCGGCGCACCAGGTTCCAGATCACCACCGGACCGCCGGCGGCGTTCACCGGGGCCTGGCGCGGCCGGGCATCGGTCGATCCATGCAGTGCCTGTAGGTAGCGGCTGACGCGAAACATGGGCGATCCTCCTCAGGCGACCAGGCGCAGCCCGGTCTTCTTCAGGATGGCGCTGCTGAACAGCACCTCGTGACCCCGCAGCACATGGTCGAGCAGACGGCGCATCCCTTCCATCTTGCCCATCACCTCCTGGCGGTCGTGGCCGTGCACCATGGCGAACAGGTTGTAGGGCCAGACGCCCGGATGGCGCGGGCGCTCGTAGCAGTGGCTGACCGCATCCAGGCGACCCAGCGCCTCGCCCAACTCGTCCACCCAGTTGTCGGGGATGTCCCAGACGGTCATGCCATTGGCGCGCAGGCCGAGCCGGTAGTGGTTGGGCACCGCTCCGATGCGGCGCACCACCCCCTGGCGCAGCAGGCGCTCCAGGCGCCGGATCACCTCGTCGCCCTCCAGGCCGATCGCCTCGCCCACCGCCTGGTAGGGACAGGGCACCAGCGGCAGGCCAGCCTGGGTGGCGGCCACCAGGCGGCGGTCCGCGGCGTCCAGGGGCTGCGCGGGTTCGGACGGCTGCGCGGGTTCTGGGACCGGCACCGTGTCCACCCGCCCCCGGGCGTCCAGCTCCAGCCACAGTCCCAGATAGAAGGTGCGGCGTTTGGGGAAGTCGTACACCGTGAGTCCGGTGGCGCGCTCGATGCCGGCGAGCACACGCGCCACGTCGTGCGGCGTCTCGGTGGCCACCACGAACCACATGTTCAGCAGATGGTCGCGGCGGTAGTTGTGGGCCACCTCGGGAAAGGCGTTGACCTGTTCCGCCACCCGCTCGAACTGCGGCTCGGGCACGCTCATGGCGGCCAGGGTGAGGCCGCCGCCCATCGCCTCGGCGTCGAACAGCGGGCCGAAGCGCGACAGCAGGCCTTGTTCCAGCAGGGCCTGCACGAGTCGAATCAGGGCGACCTCCGACAGGCCGAATTGTGCCGCGACGATCGAGAAAGGTCGTTCGACCAGAGGGAAGCCGCCCTGAAACCGGTTGATGAAGGCGCGGGCACGGTCGTCGGTGAGCAGCGAACTCATGCGCCCCGCCCCGCCTTCCGTTGCGCTGCCGGCCGGTCGGCGTCCGGCAGCTCGATGAATCGATAACGCGCGCCGCGCTGCTTGAAACTGCGGCGGCTGAACAGCAGCTCGTGCGGCACATCGTCCAGTCCGCAGGCGGCCACCAGGCGGCGCACCCGCGCCTCCACCTCCCTACGATCCCGCCCGTGGATCATGGTGAACAGGTTGTAGGGCCAGTCCGGCAGGCGACGCGGCCGCCGGTAGCAGAGAGTGACGAAGTCGAAGCGCCCGAAGCAGCGCCCCACCTCGGCCACCTGCTCGTCGGGCAGGTCCCAGACCACCATGGCGTTGGCGCGATAGCCTAGACGGTGGTGGCGCACCACCACGCCCAGGCGCTTGATGACGCCCCGCTCCTGCAGGCGGCGCACCCGCGCCATCACCTCCGCCTCGTCCATTCCCAGGCGCTCGCCGATGGCCGCCCAGGGGCGCGGCACCAGCGGCAGACCCTCCTGGATGGCGGCGATCAGCGCCGTCTCGCGCGGGTCCTCGGTGGGCAGTCGGGTCACTTTCAGGTCCATTGGAGACGGAATCCCAGGTCGATGAAATAGTCCTCTTCCATGGGCAGGTCCAGCACCTCCAGCCCGGTGTGCTCAGCGATTCTCGTCAGCACCTTGTCCAGATGCGCCCGGTCCTCGGCGGTGACCACGAACCACAGATTGAAGCGGTGCTCCCGCTCGTAGTTGTGATTGACCTCCGGCAGGGCGCTGATCCAGGCCGCCACCGATTCCAGGCGCTCCGGAGGCACCGCCATCGCCGCCAGGGTGCTGACCCCGATGCGATTGGGGCGGAACACCGGCCCCACCCGGCTCACCAGCTCCTGCTCCTGCAGGCGCGCCAGGCGCCGGATCACCTCCGCCTCGTCCAGCCCCAGGCGATCCGCGATATGGGCATAGGGGCGCTCGCACACCGGCAGGCCGTGCTGGAAGTCGTCCAGCAGGCGGCGGTCGATTGCATCCAGGGCCGGGGGCGTGGTCTGCATCATGCTCATAGTCCGATCCGGTCCGCGCGCCAGGTGAGAAAGATGCCGCTGGGCTTGCGCGCCGGCAGGGTCTTCACCCGGCGGTGACTGGCGGTGTTGTAGACCTGCACCTGGTCGCGGTCGCGCACCGAGATCCAGACCTGCTCGCCGCGCGGCTCGAATTCCATGTGCAGGACGCCCTTTCCCGGCTCCAGGGTCTCGATCACCTGGAGGCTTTCCGCGTCGATCACCTGCACCTTCTCGTTGCGCGGGAAGGCGAAGTTGACCCAGATCTCGCGTCCATCGGGCCGCGCCTGCACAAACACCGGCTGGCCGTACACCGGGATGCGTCCCACTTCTTTCCACGTGTGGAGGTCGATCACCAGCACCGCGTGGTAACCCACCGCCGGCACGAAGGCGCGGTCGCCGGCGATCGCCCAGCCCTCCAGATGGGGCATCTTGTATACCGGCAGCTTCTGCTGCCCCTTGCCGTAGTGGTCGAGGATGCGGCGCACACCGCGCTCCGGGTGCCACAGGTCGAGCAGCGCCATGCCGTCCTCGCCGAACAGGCCGGCGATGTAGTAGCGGCCGTCGGGGGTGATCAGGGCGTCGTAGGGATTGCGGCCGATGTTGCGGAAGCGGGTGATGCGCGGCTTCGCCGGGTCGTGCATGTCGGCGATCCAGATCTCGCCGGCATCCCAGAGGCTGAACACGAAGCGTTGCTCCGGCGCGTCCACCAGGCCGATCACTTTGGAGCGTTGTCCATTGGCCCCTACGGCGGGGATGTCGGCTACCAGCTCCAGGGTCTCGGCGTCGAACACCTTGACCCCGCCGGGCTGATAGTTGGACACCGCCACCAGGCGGCCGTCCTGGGAGATGGCCCCGCCGATGCTGTTGCCCGCCTGCAGCACGCGCTTCACCAACCGACCGCACAGCAGGTCGATCTTGCTCAGGCCGCCGTCACGACCGAAGACGTAGGCGTAGCGCCCGTCGCGGGCATAGACCACCGAGGCATGGGACAGATCGCCCAGCCCCTCGACGCGGCCGATGGCGCTGTTGCCGGTGGTCTCGACGATCTGCACGCTGCCGCTGGCGCGCTCGATGACCAGGCCCAGGTCACCGGTGCCGCGCAGCGCGCATTCGCCCGCCAGAGCCAGGCCGCTCCACAAGAACAGCAGGATGGCGACCACGCAGCACCTCACCGGATCCCCTCCCGCAGCGCACGGCCGCTGAGCAGCTCGTCCACCAGCCACGCGATCTCCTCGTCCTTCAGGATAGGCGCCCAGGGCGGCATGGCGGTCCCGGGACGCCCCTGGCGGATGGTGCGAAAGAGAAAGTCGCGAGGCTTGCCCGCCAGCGCCTCGGGACGCAGCGGCGGCCCCAACCCGCCCTTGAGGGTGAGGCCATGACAGGAGCCGCAGTCCTGCAGCAGCATGGCGCGCAGCTCGGCCTGGCGTGCCGGGTCGGGCATGCCGGCGGCGCGCGCCAGGGCCAGTCCGGCCAGGGTCAGGCAGGCGGCCAGCAGCATGATGCCGATGGGCCGCCCCCGCCGCGGGATGCCGGAAAAACGGTGCGGAGAGACCCGAGCGCCGGCGATCGCGGCATCGGTCCGGCTCGACAGTTCGGCCCTCTGCGGCCCTGCCTTGCCCCGATGGACGCGACCCCCTTGTGTCATGGATCTCTCCGCTGATGTTCGAAGAGGGCGCGGGGACGACCCCCGCGCCCGGTGCACCGATCAGTAGATGTCGTGCATGGTGTTGTAGACGTTGAACTTGCCGGTCGGGGTGATCAGGCGCTTGTCCTTGATCACCGTCTTAGGCTTGAGCGTCTTGTCGTCCACGATCACCAGGGCCGACTCCTGGGTCTTGCCGTTCCACACCGAGAACCAGACCTCGTCGCCGGCCTTGTTGAACTCGGGCTGCACCACCCGCTTGGGTCCGTCACCCAGCTTGGCCCATTCGGCCACGGGCAGCACCTTGTAGCCCTTGTCCAGGTTATTGATGTCGAACACCGCCACCGACTGGTGGATCTTGTCGTCGGGGTTGAGGGCGGTATCCACATACAGATGATGGGACTTGGGATGGGTCTTGATGAACAGCGAACCACCGCCCTGTCCCTTCAGCATTCGCACCACCTTCCAGGCGTATTGCGGATGCCCCTTGGGATCGGTGCCGATGACCGCGACGTTCTCGTCACCCAGATGGCTGGTCGCCCAGACCGGCCCGTACTTGGGATCCTTGAAGTTGGCGCCGCGACCGGGATGCGGGATCTTGCCCACCTCGACCAGCTTCACCAGCTTGTCGGTCTTGGAGTCCACCACCGCGATCTTGTTGGACTTGTTCGCCGCGGTCAGGAAGTACCGCTGGGTGGAATCCCAGCCGCCGTCATGCAGGAAGCGTGCGGCATCGATGGCGGTGATCTTGAGGTTGTGGATGTCCTCGTAGTCCACCATCAACACCTTGCCCGTCTCCTTGACGTTGACGATGAACTCCGGCCGCTCATGAGAGGCCACGATGGCCGCCACGCGGGGCTCGGGGTGGAACTCCTGGGTGTCCACCGTCATGCCGCGGGTGGAGACGATCTTCAGCGGTTCCAGGGTCTGGCCGTCCATGATCACGAACTGCGGGGGCCAGTAGGTGCCGGCGATGGCGTACTTGTCCTCCCAGCCCTTGAACTTGGAGGTCTCCACCGAGCGGGCCTCCAGGCCCACCTTGATCTCGGCCACCGTCTGCGGAACCTTCATCCACAGGTCGATCATGTTGATCTTGGCGTCACGGCCGATCACGAACAGATAACGCCCGGAGGCCGAGAGCCGCGAGATGTGCACCGCGTAGCCGGTCTTGATGGTGGTGACGATCTTCTTGGTATCGCCGTCGATGAGCGCGATCTTGCCCGCGTCGCGCAGCGTCACCGAGAACAGATTGCTCAGGTTGAGGTCGTTCATCTGTTTCTTGGGACGCTTCTCCGGCGGCACCAGCACCTTCCAGGTGGCCTTCATCTCCTTCATGCCGAATTCCGGCGGCACCGGCGGCTCGTGCTGCAGGTAACGCGCCATCAGGTCCACCTGTTCCGGAGACAGCTCGCCCGAGGTGCCCCAGTTGGGCATGCCCGCCGGCGAACCGTAGGTGATGAAGGTCTTGAGATAGGCCGTGCCCCGCTTGCGGGTGATGTCCGGCGTCAGCGGCTTGCCGGTGGCCCCCTTGCGCAGCACGCCGTGGCAGCCCGCGCAGCGTTCGAAGAAGATCTGCTTGGCCTGCTCGAACTCGGCCTTGGTCATGGGCGGCCCCTCGCCGCCGATGAAGTCCTTGGTCCCCTTTGGGCTGACGGCGGAAGGCGCCCCTTCATAGCTCATCTCGGCCTTGCCGGTCCCAGGGTGCGGATGCTGGGTGGCCAGCGCAACGTTCATCGCCAGTGCCAGCGATGACAGGAAGAATGCCCTTCCAACAAGTGTTCCAGGTCTCATGCTCGATTCTCCTGCCCCCGCGGGGGCGAATGGACGATGGTTTCGTCGCGGCGAGACCAGTATCGAGCAGGCGTACGGAGCCACCTTGACGAAAGTCAAATGCCCCTGCAACGCCCGGCTGAATCGCGGGAATCTTGACGCATGTCAATATCCCTTGCACTAAAAGGGTCAATGGGAAGGCCGATCCGATAATGGGGGAAGGGGTTGCAAGTGCTCCTCCCCCATTTGATGGGGGAGGCAGGGAGGGGAAAGCCGAGACGTCCAGCCCCCACCACTTGGCGCGGCTCAGTCCAATGACAGGCGCCTCAGGCGCAGGGCGTTGCTCACCACCGTCACCGAACTCAGGCTCATGGCCGCGGCGGCGATCGCCGGGTTGAGCAGGATGCCGAAGAAGGGATAGAGGATACCGGCGGCCACGGGGATGCCCAGGACGTTGTAGATGAAGGCCCCGAACAAGTTCTGCCAGATGTTCCGCAGGGTAGCGCGGGACAGCAGAATGGCGTCTGCCACGCTCTGGGGCGAGCTGCGCATCAGGGCGATGTCGGCGGCCTCCACCGCCACGTCGGTGCCCTTGCCGATGGCGATACCCACGTCCGCCTGGGCGAGCGCGGGGGCGTCGTTGATGCCGTCGCCCACCATGGCCACCACCCTGCCCTGCTGCTGCAGGCGCGCCACTTCGTCACGCTTGTCGCCGGGCAGCACCTCGGCCAGCACGCTGTCGATGCCGATCTGGCGCGCCACCGCCTCGGCGGTGCGGCGGTTGTCGCCGGTGAGCATCACCACCTGGATATCCAGGCCATGCAGCCGCTCGACCGCCTCGCGGGCATCGGGGCGGATACGGTCGGCGACGCTGACGATGCCCAGGACCCGGCCGTCACAGGCGACGAACATGGGCGTCTCGCCCTGCCCGGCCAGTCGCTCTGCCTCGGCGGCCAGGGT
>CAZVIG010000062.1:1368-9109 GCA_964627395.1 uncultured Sedimenticola sp. | reverse complement strand
GCCCCACCACCGGGCCCTGGTAGCCGGCGCCGGCGAGGCGCTTCAGCAGCAGCCGGTGGTGGGGCTCCTCCAGCAGGGCGGCGACCACCAGCTCGGGCCGCTCGGAGAGGTGTTCGACCGCCTGGTCCTGGGTGTCGGCCAGCAGCACCCGGGCGCCGGCCCCGCGCAGAAAGATCGACAAGAGCTGGCGGCTGTCGCCGTCGCGCTCCAGGAGCAGGATGCGGCGGTCTCTGAGATCGTTCTCGCCGCCGCCCTGCGCCTGACGCGCCGGGGCGGCGAGATGGAAGCGCACCGTGGTGCCGCGCCCGGGGCGGGACTCCAGCATCATGTCCCCGCCCATGCGACGCACCAGCTCGCGGCTGATCGAGAGCCCCAGGCCGGCGCCGCGCTTGCCCTGGGCGCTGCTGCCCTGGTTGAAGGCGTCGAACAGCCGCTCCTGCTCCTCGGGCGGGATGCCGGGGCCGGTGTCCTCCACCGCGACCTCCAGGCGGTCTTGGCCCCAGTCCATGGAGACGGTGATGCCGCCCTCGCGGGTGAACTTGATGGCGTTGCCGATCAGGTTGACCAGCACCTGGCGCAGGCGCGTCTCGTCCAGCCAGAGACGCGAGGGGAGGCCGCCTTCCAGCCACCAGGCGAGGGTCAGCCCCTGCTGGCGGGCGGCGGGCTGGAACAGTTGGTCGAGGTCGTTGACCAGGGCGTTGGGGTCGCAGGCGGCGGGATGGATGATCAGCTCGCCCTGCTCCAGCACCGCATGGTCCAGCAGGTTGTCCACCAGCGACAGCAGGTAGTGGGCGCCGCGCCCGATCGCCTCCAGGTCGGCCTGCAGGCGGGCCTTGTCGCCCATGTCCTCCTGGGCCAGCTCGGCGAAGCCGAGGATGGAGGAGAGCGGGGTACGGAACTCGTGCGACATGCGCCCCATGAAGCGGGTGCGGGCCTCCAGGGCGGATTCGAGCTGCGCCTGATGCGCCTCCAGCTCGCGCTGCGCCAGGGCCAGCTCGTGCGCGGTCTGCTGGTAGCGCCGCTGGCGCTCGTGCTGCTCGGTGGCGTCGGTGAAGGCCAGCCCCCAGCCGTTGCGCAGGCGTACCGCATGCACCTCCGCGAACAGGCCGTTGTCCAGCTCCAGGATGGGGAGCTGCAGGATCTTGCCCGGGGGCAGCTCCAGTCCCTCCAGGAAGCGCAGCGCCTCGCGCATGTCCATGCCCGGGCGCAGGCCGCTGAAGCCGTAGTGGCTGGCCTGGCCCTGGGCGTCGCGCAGCGCCAGCTCGTCGTCCACCAGCAGGTAGCAGGGGTGGCGTTCGATCTCCCACGCCCGGCCCAGGTAGCCTTTGAGGCGCTCGATCGGCGGTCTCTCGCTCATGTCGCCAGCAGTCGTTGTCCCAGGAGCCGGAAGGCGGTTTCCACCCCCTCGCCGGAGAGGGCGCTGCCGGCGAGGGTGTCCCAGCCGCGCGAGGCGAGCTGGCCCAGCAGCTCCCGGTCGAGCTGATACTGCGCCTCCAGGTCGATCTTGTTGGTGACCAGCACGAAGGGCTGCGGCCCCAGCAGCGCCTCCACGTCGCCCTGCAGGGCGATGGCGCTGTCCAGGGTCTCGCGGCGGGTGCTGTCGGCCACCAGCAGATAGCCGGAGGCGCCCTGCAGGTAGGAACGCTCCAGGCTGCTCAGGCGGTCGTTGCCGGCGATGTCCCACAGCACCAGCTTGAGGCGGTCGCCGGAGGGCAGTTCCAGCAGCTTGCTGTCCACCTTCACACCCACCGTGGTGTGGTAGTCCTCGGAGAAGGTGCTGTGCACATAGCGCCGCACCAGGCTGGTCTTGCCCACGGCGAAGTCGCCGATCATGCAGATCTTGCGGGTGAGCATGGTGTCAGTCCTGTGGCGGAACGATGTGCAGCTCGGCGCGCCGCAGTTGCGGGTCCATCACCGGCTGGCTCTCCAGCCGGGCTTCCCAGACGAGCAGGTCGGCGGGGACGCCCAGGGCGATCAGGCGGTCGCGCAACAACAGCGCCCGCTGGCGTGCCAGGCGGCGATTGTACTCCAACGAGCCGATGCCGTCGGTGCGCCCGGTGATGCGCACCCGGAAGGGGCGCTGCAGCCGATCGCCCAGCGCCGCCAGGCGTCGGATGTCCTGCGCCAGGGCGCCCAGGGCGTCCTTCTGGCGTGCCACGATCTCGGTGCCCGCGTCGAAATAGATGGCGCGCCCGTCGATGCGTGCGCGCAGCTGCTCGTATTCCGCGGCCTCCTGCGGCTGCAGTCCGCTGCTGTCCACCCCGGCCAGGCCTTCGACGGCATCCAGCCGCTGCGGCAGCGCCGCGATCCATTCCAGAGGGGCGCTGCCGGCGAGGGTCAGACGCCGGTCGTTCACCGCGAGCTGCACCGACGGCGGCGGCTGCAGGCGCTGGCGTACCTGTTGCAGCAGATAGTCGTCGTAGGCCATCAGGCCGCTGGCGTCCACCGCCTGGATGCCGGGCAGCAGCGGGGCGAGCATGCGCGCCCGTGCGATCCAGTCGTCGTCGGCATAACCGCTCAGGCGCAGGGTGCCCTCGTCCAGCGCCAGGGTGATCTCCGGCGGCGGCTGCAGCTTGCGCTGGGCGCGCTCCAGCACCAGGCGCGGACTCAGGTCGATATAGGGGCGCAGCGCCAGCCGCACCTGCTCCGGCGCCAGGCCGCTGCTCTGCAGCAGCGGCTTCACCGGCGGGGCCAGGGGGTCGCGCAGGCCGCGCAGGCGCAGCACCGGGCCCGGCTGGACCTCGGTGAGGGTGATGCCGGGGGTCCGTTCCAGCCGTTCCACCAGTTGTTGCTGGCGCGCCTCGAGTTCGCGTGCCGCCTGCCAGGCCTGCCAGCGTCCCCAGCCCCACCAGGCGATCAGGCCCGCCAGGGCGAGCAGGATCAGGATCAGCGCCGGCGAGAGACCGCGCCGGGCCGGGCGCTCGCGCTGTGCCGAGACCAGGCAGCGTTCCAGACGGTGGCGCAGCGGCGCGAGGGCCTCGGCGTTGCCGTCGAAGTCCTCCAGCAGGCTGCGGTGGTGGGCGTGCAGTTGCTCCAGCACCTGCTGGCAGCGTTCGCGCAGGTCGGGCGGCGGCAGGCCGCGTACCACCGCGGCCAGGTAGGCGCGCGGGCCGTGCACCAGCAGCACCGTGTGGTCGCCTACCTCCACGCTCTCCAGCTCGTCGTCGCGCTCGGCGGCGAAGGCGTCCTGCACGAAGCGGGTGATGGCGGTGAGCATGCCGGAGATGGCGTCGGCGTCGCCGCCCACCGCCAGCTCGTCGGCGACGTGCTGCATCAGCAGGCCGCTGCGCGGCTCGATCAGGAATACCTGTTCGACCCGGTAGGCGAGGGTATGGCGCAGCACCACCTCGGCGAAGGGGGTGCCGGTGCGCATCGCCTCGAGGCGCCACTTCAGGCCCTGGATCGAGAGGCTGTGTTCCAGGGTGCGGTTGATGTTCTCGATCAGCCCCTTGAGGGTATTGGCGATCGACTGGCGGATGGCCGGGCCCATCACCGGGTAGAGGGCGTTGGCGAAGCTGTCCGGGTTGCGCTGGATGGCCGACTCGATGCACTCGGTGACCGGGGCTTCGAGGGCGTCGGTCAGCTCGCCGTCGCCCTCGGCGTCGGCGCGACGGATGGCGTCGGGCAGCACCTCGGCGACGTCCCCGGCGCGCAGGCCCGGATCCTCGACGTGCTCGCGCAGCCGCTCCAGCTCGGCCTTCTCCTCGCCGAGCAGCAGCGCCTTGAGGGTCTGCAGTTCGTCCCCCTCCGAGCGGGTGCCGGTGGCGGCGGGGATGACGCTGGCGCGGGGTTCAGGTCTGCGGCTCATCCAGCGAGTCCGCCAGTTGACGCATCAGGGTGGCGATCTGCGCACGCCCCGCCTTGTCGCTGGCGAGGCGGTCGAGCTGTTCCTGGGTCTCCTTCTCCATGCGGCGGTGCTCGGTCTGCATCAGGGTCTGCAGATCGTCCAGCCGCTGTTCCATGAGCGTCTTGAGTTCCTGCAGCTCGTTGCGCAGCTCCCCGGCGAGGCTGCCGAGGTCGCTCTCGGTCTGGCGCGCCAGCGCGTCCAGGCGCTGGCCGAGCTGCGCCTCCAGGGCGCTGGTGGCCTGGTCGCCGTGGCGTCGCAGGTCCTCCAGTGCCGTGTTCATCTCCTCCAGGCGGGCGTCCACCTGGCGCTGGTAGTCGCCGAACAGCAGTTCGCGTACCTGCTGCATGCTGTCGACGGAAGCGGTGGCATCGTTGGCGCTGGCCATGTTCTTGGTGATTTTGCTCATGTCGGGTTCCGTGGCTGGGGATGGGAGGGCACTGTCGCCTCATCCCGTCACTTTTTTGATTGAACCGTCCGGGTTTATAGCATGAAGCAGTTCACAAAGTTGGGAACGACTCACCGGTTTGACCAGGTAGTCGGCCGCCCCGCGCATCAGGGCGCGCAGCCGGCAGGCCTTCTCCTCGCAGCCGGAGAGCATCACCACCGGCACATGCCGGGTGCGCGGGTTGCGCTTCAGCGCCCGGCAGGCGTCCAGGCCGTCCAGGCCGGGCAGATCGATGTCCATGAGGATAAGCGACGGCGGGGCGCTTTCCGCCAGGCCGATCGCCTGGTGGCCGTTCTCCGCGGTGACCACCTCGGCGCCGCAGGCCAGCAGCAGGCGGCTGAGCAGTCGCCGCTGGACGGCGGAGTCTTCCACCAGCAGTACGCGGGTCGATGCCACGGCTGGGCCTCCCTGGCTGCAAGGGGCCGTGATTCTGGGGCATGGGAAGGCACGCACGCACCTTTGGGTGCGTCGCCGGGAGACGACGTATTATTTTTCGCCCCGAAACTGTTTCGGGTCCAGTTCGTGACGGTGCAGTAGCTTGTAGAACTCGGTGCGGTTGCGGCCTGCCAGGCGCGCGGCGTTGGTGACGTTGCCGTTGGTGGCGCGCAGCAGGCCCGCCAGGTAGCGGCGCTCGAAGGCGGCGCGCGCCTCGTCCAGGGTGGGCGGGGCGCTGCCCAGGCCCTCCAGGGCCTCGGCCACCAGGTTCTCCGGGATGATCTCGCCGGGGCTCATGAGCTGGCAGTGTTCCACCACGTTGCGCAACTGGCGCACGTTGCCGGGCCAGTCGGCGGACACCAGGAGCTGCAGGCCGGCGGGGGAGAAGCGCTTGTCGCTGCCGAGCTGTTGCAGGAAGTGCTCCACCAGGGCGGGGATGTCCTCGCGCCGTTCCACCAGCGGCGGCAGGTGCAGCGGCACCACGCGCAGCCGGTAGTAGAGGTCCTCGCGGAAGTGGCCGGCGGCCACCGCCCCGGCGAGGTCCACATGGGTGGTGGCGATCACCCGCACGTCGGTGGGGACCGGTTCGCTGGCGCCCAGCGGCTGCACCTGCATCTGGTCGATGGCCTGCAGCAGGCGCGCCTGGGCGTCCAGCGCCAGCTCGTCCACGTCCTTGAGCAGCAGGGTGCCGCCGCTCGCGGTCTGGAACAGGCCTTTGTGGCCTTCGGTGGCGCCGGTGAAGGCGCCGGGCACGTGGCCGAACAGCTCGGAGGCCAGGAGCTGATCGGGCAGGGCGCCGCAGGTGATGGAGACGAAGGGACCCTCGCGGCGCTCGCTCGCCTCGTGGATGCAGCGTGCCAGGAGCTGTTTGCCCGCGCCGGTGGGGCCGTCGATCAGGACCGGGGCGTCGCCGGTGGCGGCCTGGCGCGCGCGCTGCAGCAGCTCGGCGCTGGTGGTGGAGCGATGCACATAGCAGTCGGCGATAGGGCCTTCGGACGCCGCGGCCGAGGTGCCGAGTCGCGCCAGGGTCTCGGCGACCTTCTCTAGCAGGGTCTCGCGCTCCACCGGCTTGACCAGGAAGTCCACCACGCCCTGATGGGCCGCCTGCAGCGCCTCCGGGATGCCGGCCTCGCCGCTGACCATGATCACCGGCAGCAACGGGTCGCGCAGCTGGATCTGTTCGATCAGCTGCAGGCCGTCCATCTCGTCCATGGCGAGGTCGGTGATCACCAGGTCGGGCCGCTGGCGCTCGATGCGCGCCAGCGCCTGCCGGCCGTGGCTGGCGCCGTCCACCAGGTAGCCGGCCTTGATCAGCCAGCGCTGCACCAGGATCAGATGATCGGTGTCGTCGTCCACCACCAGGACCAGTGGCGGATCGGTCTCCTTTTCGTATTCGTCCTTCATGTGCAGGGATTTTCCTCCTTGCGGGCGGCAAAATCCAGTTCAGGGCAGCGGCTCGGGCGGCGCGACCGCATTGCCCTGCACCAGCTCCACGCCCAGCTTGCGCAGCTGGCGTCGCTGCTGGTCGTTCTCCACCTGCTTGGCGATGATGCGGAAACCGGCCTCGCGGGTGATCTCGATCATGGAGCGCGCGATGCGCGCCTCCAGCGGGCTGCGCAGCATCTCCTGCACGATGCCGCCGCGGATCTTGACGTATTCGATCTGCAGGCGGGTGAGCTGGCGCAGGCTGCACAGGCTGTTGCCGAAGTCGTCCAGGCACAGGTGAGCGCCGAGCGCCTGCAGGTGTTCGCCGAAGCGGGCGACCGTGCCGAACTGGTTGATGGCGGCGCTCTCGCGCACCTCGAAGCAGAAGCGCTCGCCCGGCAGGCCGCTGCCGCGGATCAGGTCGCCCAGGGCGGCGAGGAAGTCGTCGTCGCCCATGCTCTGTATCGAAAGGTTGAGGAACAACCGGCCGGGATAGGCGGCGGGGGCGCGGCGCACCGCTTCGCAGGCCAGGCGCAGCGCCTCGCGCTCGATGCGCGGCATCAGATGGTAGCGCTCCGCCGCCACCAGGAAACGGTCCGGCGTGAGCAGGGCGCCGTCGCGGGTGCGCAGGCGCAGCAGGAGTTCCCAGCCCTGGGGCGGGTCCGGGTGGTCGAGCGCCACCACCGCCTGACGCAACAGCTCGAAGCGCCCCTCGGCGAGCGCGGACTCCAGTTCCGGCACCCAGGCCATTTGCTGCGCCTGCTCACGCGCGGCCTCGTCGTCGCTGGCCACCTCGATGGCGTTGCGACCCTTCTCCTTGGCCGCATAGCAGGCCATGTCGGCGAGGCTGAGCAGGCGCTCCGCGTCCGGCGAGTCGGCGTCGATCTCCACCACCCCGATGCTCACTCCCAGGCGGAACACCTTGTCGTCCACCTGGAAGCGGAACTCGTCCACCGCCTGGCGCAGTTTCTCCGCCACCAGCACCGCCTCGCTCAGTCCCACCCGGTCCAGCAGCACGCCGAACTCGTCGCCGCCCAGGCGCGCCAGGGTGTCGCGCGCACGCAGGCTGCCGCGCAGCACTCGGGACAGCTCCGCCAGCAGCCGGTCGCCCGCCTCGTGGCCGCAACTGTCGTTGACCAGCTTGAACTGGTCGAGATCCAGATACAGCAGCGCGTGCCGGCTTTGGTACTGGCGTGCGCTGGCGAGGGCCTTTTCCAGGCGTTCGCGGAACGCCACCCGGTTGGCCAGGCCGGTGAGCGGGTCGCGGTAGGCCATGCGCCGCATGCGCGAGGTCTGATCGTGCAGCGAGGCGACCATGGTGTCGATGGCGCGCGCCAGGGCGCTCACCTCGTCCTGTCCACCGACGGTCACCGGCTCCGCCGGGTCGCCGCGCGCGACCGACTCTGCATAGCGGGTGAGGCGGGCGAGGCGCCGCGTCAGCAGGTGGCCGACGGCGAGTGCGGCGAGCACGCTGAGCAGCATGCCGACCAGCCCCAGGGTGAGCCCCAGGCGCCAGGATTCGCGATAGATCTGCTGCAACCGCCGGGTGGAGAAGCGCACCTCCAGGGTGCCGCGGTTCCCGGTGAGAT
>CAZVIG010000062.1:0-1358 GCA_964627395.1 uncultured Sedimenticola sp. | reverse complement strand
CCACGCCGCGGCGGTCGAGGAGCAGGATGCGCAGGATGCGGGGATTGCCCGTGGCGCGGCGGAACAGGTCGCCCAGGGTGTCGAATTCCAGGGTCAGCAGCGCCTGGCGCGCATCCTGCGCCAGCAGCTCGAGAACCACCCGGTCCTGTTCCTGGATCAACTGGCGCGCCTTCTCGCGGTCGTGCTCCAGGGTCGCCCACAGCACCACGCCCAGCAGCAGCGCCTCCAGCAGTAGGATGATGCCGGCGATACGCAGGCGCAGGGAATGCCACCAACGCACCTTCATGGCGTTTCCCCCGGATCGAAACGGCGCGCGAGGGCGCGGTAGGGTTCCCAGTCGGCGGGGTCGGCGGCGCGCATGCCCGGTCGGCTCAGCAGATAGTCGCGGATCAGGCGGCGCCGCTGCGCGGGCACCCCGGGATGCACCGCATACACCGCACCCACACGCGGAGGCGACTCGGCGAGCAGGTGATAGTCGGCCGGGCACTGCTCGCGCAATACCGCAAAGACCGGAGTGGCCAGACTGCAGGCGTCCACCAGGCGCGCCAGCAGGGCATGCACGCAGGCGCGCTCCGAGGCAAAGGCCCGGATCTTGAGGTCGCGCTGCGGATCCAGCCCTGCTTTCTGCAGCAGCTCCATGGCGATCAGCCAGGAGCCGGTACCGGGCCCCATCACCCCCAGGCGGCGGCCGCGCAATTGGGGCAGGCGGCGGATGTGGGTGCGTTCCAGGGTGGTGATCCGAAAACTGATGGGGCGTTCGGTGGTCGCCAGCGGCAGATAGCCGGCCGGTTCGGCGACTCCCACGAACTGGCCTGGACCCACCAGGGTGAGATCCCAGCGCCCCTGCTCGACCTGCTGCCGGAAGCGCCCCATGGTGGAGCTGGAGACCAGTCGTACCGGCGAGTCCAGCACCAGCGACAGGTCCTCCGCCAGCCCCCCATAGGTTACCTGCAACTGGTCGATGCCGGTGTGGGGGAAGATCGCCAGCAGGCAGTCGGCCGGCGGCGCGCAACGGCGGGCCGCCGCATCGGTGGCGAGCAGCAGGCACAGCGCCAGCAGCCCGGCCAGGGGCAGGGCGGCGGCGGGGCGGCTTCCCTGCCTCGGCTTGGGAATGGATGCAGACATCGGGCTCGACTCGGACGCGTCTCATCCTGTAGCGTCCACAGCGTCCGGAGCTTTAGCCGATCCCCTTCCCGGCATCCGATACAATGGGCGGATGGACGTCACCCCCATCATCGATCCCCTCAACGAGGCCCAGCGCGAGGCGGTCACCGCGCCGCCCGGCAGCGCCCTGGTGCTGGCCGGGGCCGGCTCGGGCAAGACCCGGGTGCTGGTGCACCGCATCGCCTGGCTGATCC
>CAZVIG010000061.1:5099-9194 GCA_964627395.1 uncultured Sedimenticola sp. | reverse complement strand
GCGCCAGCCAGCGCATGATGACGCGGTTGCGGCCGATCACCTGCATGCGGTAGATGCCCAGGTTCTGGCGCGGCTTCTCCGGCCCGCGGGTGATCACCAGGCCCCAGGTGATGAGCGGCCCGGCGTCCTCCGGCCAGCAGGTCTGCACCGGCAGGCGGGCCAGGTCCACCTCCTCGCCCTCGACCATCACCTGCTGGCAGGGGGCGTTGCGGACCTCTTTCGGCGCCATGTCCAGCACCTTCTTGAAGACGGGCAGCTTGTTCCAGGCGTCTTTCATGCCGCGCGGCGGGTCCGGCTCCTTGAGCATGGCCAGCAGGCGGCCCACCTCGCGCAGCGCGCTCACCGAGTCCTCGCCCATGCCCAGCGCCACCCGCTCGGGGGTGCCGAACAGGTTGGCCAGGACCGGGATGTCGTGCCCCTTGGGGTGCTCGAACAGGATCGCGGGGCCGCCGGCGCGCAGCACCCGGTCGCAGATCTCGGTCATCTCCAGGGCGGGATCGACCTCGGCGGCGACCCGGCGCAGCAGGCCGCGCTGTTCGAGCTGGGCGATGAAGTCGCGCAGGTCGCGGTAGCGCATCTCAGGCCGTGGCCTTGCCGGCCTCGCCGTCGCCGTTGGATTGGTCCCCGGTGTCGGCGTCGCGAGGGGGCTGCACCGGCTCTTCCAGGACCGGGCGGTTGGCCTTGGGCTGGCCGATGTTCTCCGGCAGCGGGATCAGATGGCGTTCGTCGCCGCCGCCGGCCAGCGCCTTGCGGTACACCTGCAGCGCCTCGGCCTCCTCGCCCATGTGTTCCAGCAGGCGCGCCAGCTCGCGGTAGGCGTCCACCGGGCCGCCGCGCGCGATGCTCGCCTCGAGGTAGGCGCGGGCCTTGCCCCAGAGGCGGGCGCGCATGCTCAGGCGCCCCAGGGTGAGCAGCAGCACCGGGTCGTCGGGATGTTCCTTGAGGAACTTCTCCATGCGCGCGAGCTGGTGCCCCGGATGGGGGCTGTCGAGCAGGCCGTAGAGTTCCACCAGGTGCTCGTCCCAGCCCTGGCGCAGGGCGGCGCGCAGCAGCTTCTCCGCCTCCTCGTCGCGGCCGCGCTCTTCGAGATAGCCGGCGAAGTCGCCCACCAGGCCCGGGTCGGAGCGGATCGCCTTGGGCACCGCGGCCCAGGCGCGGTCCAGGTCGCGGGCGTCGCTGGAGAGGAAGGCGTTCTCCAGCAGCTTGCGGTGGGTGCGGATCTCCAGCGCCCGCAGTTCCTCCGGCGGCACCACCTTGGCGCGGCGCAGCTCGGGGATCAGCTCGCGCAGGTGTTCCCAGTCGCCGAGCTGTTCGTAGAGCCGGCGCAGCAGGCGCAGCACATAGGTGTGGCGGGGTGCCACCTGGCGCAGATGGCGCAGAGTGGCCAGCGCCTGCTCGAGCTGGTTGTCGGCGAGTTGCAGCTCGGCCTGGGTGAGGCTGACCGCCACATCGGCGGAAGGCATGTGCTCGTGCGCCAGGCGGATGTAGGCGTCGCGCCGGTCGTGCGCGCCCTGGAGCTGGGCCGCGCGCGCCGCCGCCAGGTAGTTGAGCAGCGGCGTCTCGGACTGCTCGGCATGCCGCACCAGACGCTTCTCGGCGGCGCGCCAGTTGCCCTCGGACATCTCCAGCAGACCGCGGGTCATGGCCTCCTGGGCCTTGCGGGCGCCGCGCCGCTGTTTCCAGTCGCGCAGGTCGCCGGGCAGGCGCCGGGTGCGCGCCGTCAGCCGGATCAGGAAGTACAGGCCACCGAACAGCAGCGCCAGCAGCAGCACCAGCAGGGCCAGGCTCATCTCCACCGTCCAGTGGCCGAAGGAGAGCAGCACATAGCCGGCATCGCGCGCCACCACCACGCCGAGCACGGCGCCCGCCAGCACCACCAGCCAGATCTTGACCAGGCGGCTCATTGGCCGGCTCCGGTGGCGCCGGTCCCCGTGGCGGCCCGTTCGGCCGGCCGTGCCGGCTTCTCAGGGGTGATGGGCCGGCCCAGGTCGGCGAGCAGCTTCTCGCGCGCCTGCAGCGCGGCGAGCGAGCCGCTGATGTCGGGCAGGGAAGGGTGGATGCGTACCTGGTCGAGTTCCTGCACCGCGTCGCGCAGGCGGCGGGTGACCGCGTCATGCGGGTCGAAGTATTCGTCCAGGGCGCGCCGCACCTCGGCCAGGTTGTCGTGGTAGAGGCGTTCGTCGCCGCGCGCCAGGGCGAGGCGCGCGCCTTCGAGATGCAGGCGCAGGTTCTCGTACAGGAAGTACTGCTGCTCCGGCGGCAGCATGGCCTGCACCGGCTTGTCGTTGCGGCGGATGCGCACCGTCTGCTTGAAGCCGGCCCAGAGGTCGTCCAGCAGGGTCTGCCAGCTCCGCGCCTCGCGCGGGGTGGCCTCCGCCGGCTCGGGGCGGCTGCGCGGGCTGCCGCCGAGGGTGGAATGGGCGAGCTTGAGCTGCGGCACCTGCTCGGCGAGCGCCGAGAGGCGCGCCGAGACCCCGGTGAGGTCGGGCAGCTCGGCGGCGTCCAGGGTGGCGATGTCGCGCGCGATCTGCTCACGCACCGCGCTCCAGCCCGGATCGCCGGTGTCACGCAGGCGCTGGTCGGCGAGCAGCAGGGCGGCGCGCGCGGTGGCCACGTCGCGCGCCAGGTTGAGGCGTTCGTTGGCCAGGCGCAGCAGGTATTCCGCCTCGGCCACCATCCACTGGGTGCCGGAGGCGCCGACCCGCTTGTGCACGTCGGCCACCGCGGCGCGCAGCTCCGCCTCGCGCTGCTCCATCTGTTCGCGTTCGTTGTCCAGGCGCTGCCCCTGCTGGGCGAACTGGTCGCGCGCCTTCTGTACCAGGGCCGCCTGTTCGGACAGCTTTTTCTCCTGGGCGGCGATGCGTTCCGCCTGGGCGGCAACCGCGCGCTTGGCCTCGTCGAGGCGCTGCTGGAGGGCCTGCTGCTGCTCCAGGCTCTGTTGCAGGCTGGCCTGCAGGCGCGCCAGGTCGTCCGCCGCCTGGCGGGTGTAGCGGTAGGCCATGGCCACCGCCACCACCACCAGCAGCAGTGACAGCAGGGCGATCAGGAGCGCGGCCTTCTGGCCGCCGCTGCGCGGCGGCGTGGCGTCTTCTTCGGTGGGTGGCGCTTCCGTGTGCGGGGCGGTGTCGTTGTCGGCGTCGGGCTCGCGCTCCGGTTCGACGTCGATCACCACGCCGGGCTTCTCTTTGTCCTCACTCATCGGGTCGGTCGTGTCGCGATCGTTCATGGTGGTCCAAGACTAACAGCCTGTCGGGCCGGACGCTATTTGCTCCCTTGTGCGGTGCGGTGTCGGCATATCCCGCCGCGGCTCAGGCGAAGCGGCACAGCGCGGCGAGCATGTCGGCGTCCAGCGCCGAGTCGGCCACGTGCACCTCGCCGCAGCCGTGTTCCGCGGCGCGCCGCGCGATGCGCTCGCTGGCCACCACCAGGGGCGTCTCGCGCAGGCGCTGCGCCCCCTCCTCGCCGAGCAGGGTGACCAAGTTGTCCAGGATCTGCACGCTGGTGACGGTCACCACGTCCACCAGCCGGTCCCAGTTGGCGATCAGGTTGGCGGGGTTGCGCTCAGGCAGGCGGCGCCGGTACACCTCGACGTATTCCACCTGCGCGCCGCGCGCGCTCAGGGTGTCGCGCAGCAGGTCGCGGCCGCTGTCGCCGCGCACGATCAGGATGTTCCATCCGGCCACCTGCTGCAGCTCGGGCAGGGCCAGCAGGGCCTCGCTGTCGCAGCCGTCCTGCGGCACCAGGGTGGGGTCCAGGCCGACCGATTCGAGGGCGCGCGCGGTGGCCTCGCCCACCGCGGCGACGCGCAGGTCCAGGGGGATCTGCTCGGGCATCTGGGGGAAGGCGTAGCGCACCGCGTTGGCGCTCACGAACAGCAGCAGGTCCACCTGGTCGAGGCGCGCGAGCTGGCGCCGCACCGCCTGCTTGTCGGCGGGGCCCAGGATCTCCAGGGCGGGGAAGGTGACCGGGCGGCCGTGCGCCGCGGAGACCTTCTCCGCGAAGGTCGCGGCCTGCTCCGCCGGGCGGGTCACCAGCACGTTGAGGCCCTGCAGGTGACAGGGGGCCGGGTCGGCGCGGCGCTTCATGCCTGGTCGT
>CAZVIG010000061.1:0-5089 GCA_964627395.1 uncultured Sedimenticola sp. | reverse complement strand
CGCAGGATCTCGGCCGCGCCGTGGGCGAGCAGTTCCTCGGCCAGCGCGGTGCCCAGGGCCTCGGCCTCGGCGCGCGGGCCGCGGATCTCGCCGCGCACGATCTCGCTGCCGTCCACCGTGCCCACCAGGCCGCGCAGCCAGAGGGTGTCGCCCTCCAGCACCGCATGGCCGCCGATGGGCACCTGGCAGCCGCCTTCCAGGCGCGCGTTCATGGCGCGCTCGGCCAGCACCCGGTCGGCGGTGTCGGGGTGGTGCAGGGGGGCGAGCAGGGCGTTCACCCGGGCGTCGTCGGCGCGGCATTCGATGCCCACCGCGCCCTGCCCGATCGCCGGCAGGCTGTCGGCGGGGTCGATGGGGCTGCGGATGCGCTCCGCGAAGCCGAGCCGGATCAGGCCGGCGGCGGCGAGGATCACCGCGTCGTATTCGCCCTCGTCCAGCTTGCGCAAACGGGTGTTGACGTTGCCGCGCAGCGAGCGGATCTGCAGGTCGGGCCGGCGGTCGGCGAGCTGGCACTGGCGGCGCAGGCTGGAGGTGCCCACCACCGCGCCCTGCGGCAGCTCGTCCAGCGAGGCATGGCGGTTGCTGACGAAGGCGTCGCGCGGGTCCTCGCGCTGCATGATCACCGGCAGGTGCAGCCCCTCGGGCAGCTCCACCGGCACGTCCTTCATGGAGTGCACCGCGATGTCGGCGTCGCCTTCGAGCATGCGCGTCTCCAGCTCCTTTACGAACAGCCCCTTGCCGCCGATCTTGGCCAGCGGGGTGTCGAGGATCTTGTCGCCCTGGGTGCTCATGCCCAGGATTTCCACCTGCAGGCCCGGATGGGCGGCGCGCAGGGCGTCGGCGACGTGCTCGGCCTGCCACAGGGCGAGCGGTGACTTGCGGGTGGCGATGCGGATGGTCTCTGTCATGATGCAATAAAGGGCCGGGCCAGAAGGTTGTCGGGGAAGGGACCGGGCAATCCTATCGGCTCGCGCCCGCCAAGACAAAACATCGAAGGCCCCGGGGCCGGGAGGTTTCCATGAAACGCATGTTCGCAGCGCTCCTGCTGCTGTTCGCCCTGCCGCTGCAGGCAGGCCAGTCCACCATCCGCAGCGTCGAGGCCAGGGCTCCGGTGGATGCCGTGTACAAGGCGCTGTACCGCGAGCTGGAGGCGCGGCGCCTGTTCGTGGTGTTCGAGGCGGACATCGGCGGCACCCTGGCGGGCATGGCCGAGCGCCTGGGCGAGGACTACAACCGCAACCACCTGGAGGCGGTCCGCAGCCTGGTGGTGTGCAACGCCTGGTATGCCAACAAGGTGAGCAACCTGGACCCGGAGATGCTGGCGCTGTGTCCGCTGCGCCTGACGGTGGTGCACAAGGCGGGCATGACCCGGATCCTGTTCGCGCCGCCCAGCGTGCATGCCGCGGGCAGTCCGGCGCTGCCGGTGATCCGTGAGATCGAGGGCAAGGTGGTCGAGGCGATGCAGGCGGCGGTGGCGCCCTGAGGGCGAGGCGCCCGTCGGCCGTTCCCGTGGGAGGGGCCTCGGCCCCGACATCGGTGCGGCTCGAACCCGCCTGTCGCGGCTGAAGCCGCTCCTACAACTTCCTGCGGGCCGACGGCGGGGCTTGAACCCCGCCGCCGGCGTTGGCAGGATGCGCTCCCCGTATCGCAAGGGACAGCCGCATGCAAGGACTCATCTTCGACGTCGATCTGCCGGACTTCGAGCGGCAGGTCATCCAGGCCAGCGCCGAGGGGCCGGTGATGGTGGATTTCTGGGCCGACTGGTGCGCCCCCTGCCATGCCATCGCGCCGCATCTGCAGCGCGTGGTGCAGGAGCTGGAGGGGGAGGTGCGCCTCGCCAAGGTGGAGGTGGACGAGGGCGAGAACATGAAGCTCGCCGGGCGCTACCGGCTGCGCGGCTTCCCGACCCTGATCCTGTTCCGTGACGGGCAGGAGGTGGACCGCTTCAGCGGCGCCCGTGCCAGCCACTGGATCCGTGACTGGCTGGAGCAGCGGATCTGAGGCGGAGCTGGTGGGGCGCGGCGGCCCCGCCATTTTCGATCACATTCCCTGATCGCGGAGAATTCATCCGCTTCAAACCGTGATCCCTGCGTCCTCCGTGGCGATACGCCACGCCAAAAGAAAAGGCCACCCGGCGGGTGGCCCAGGGTCGGAGAAACCCAGCGGCATCAGAGGAGGAGGTCGAAGATGGCGCGGGCCGCCTCGTGGTGCTGACTGCCGGGGTTGCGCACCTTGGGGTCGATGATGCGAATCGCCTTCGCATAGGCCACCACCAGGGCGCCGGCCAGGTCCGGCAGCATCCGCTCCACCTCCTCGGAGGTGGCGACGTCGATGGGCGCGCCCGCCATGGCGGCCAGCACCGGTTCCAGGTCCAGCGCCACGTCCAGTTGGCGGAAGGCGTGCAGCGACTGCTGCAGGCCGTTGGTTACCGGCAGGTCCGGCGGCTGGATCACGTCGCGGCCGTTGTGCTTGGCGGCGCGCTGACCGGCCAGCAGCAGGTCGTGCATCTTGTCGCGCAGGAAGTCGGACAGGCGCTTGAGGTCGTCCTTGTCCACGTCCAGGCTGGCCGCCTCGCGGAACAGGCGCTCGAATTGGGCGATCTTCATCAACATGGTTCAAATCCTTGTTTTACATAGCAGAAATGTCGGCGTCTCTGCCCCGGAGATGGCGGCTTTCGGCGCCGATTCAAGGCCGCTGAAAAAATTTTGGAAAAAAGCTAAAGGTTTTTGCGCGGCGGCCGTAAACAGGGGTGACAGTGAACTTCATGTTTGCTCTCCGATCCTCCTCCGGCGCTACGAAGCGCCCTTGCAGGCCTGCCACTCCCCTGGCGGGCCTCTTTTTTTGCCGCTTGCCGCCGGTGCCGCCGCGGGCTAGCGTATCGGCAGGAGGAACGCCATGACGCTGGAAGAACCCGTGTACGACCTGGCCGGCCTGTTCGATCAACTGGGCCTGCCGGACGATCCCGAGTCCATCGACCGTTTCGTCGAGACCCACCGCCTGGCGCCCGACCAGCCGATCGAGGCGGCGCCCTTCTGGAGCCCCGCCCAGGCCGAGTTCCTGCGCGAGGAGCTGCGCAAGGACGCCGACTGGGCGGAGGTGATCGACGAACTCAACGCCCTGCTGCACAAGTGAGCGGCCGGCGTCCCTGGGGCGACAGCTTCCGCCTCCACTACCACTGGCATCAGACCGCGCCCGAGCCTTGCAACTGCGGCACCGGGACCATCCACTACGACGCGGTGGGGCGCCGCTACGCCCTGCACAACCGCTTCGCCAATGCACAGCGGCGCCTGGGCTATGTGCTGGACGAGGCGGCGGGGGTGGCGCATGTCTTCGAGTGGCGCGATGGCCGGCTGGAGTGCCACCGCCACCGCACCGACCGGCAGGTGCGCCTCGCCGACCAGGTGGCGGAAGGGGTGTCCTGCGGACAGGGGCTGGTGCCCGGCGGCGAGGTCCGTTTCGTGGATTTTCGCGAGCCGGGCGACCACGACCGCTGGCTGTGGTGCCTGGACGACCGCGACCGGCCGTTGCGCTTCTTCACCTGGACCCACCGCGGCGCCATCCAGGTGCTGCACGACCTGGACCGCCTGGAGGCCGACGTGGCGCCGGACGAGGCGGCCTTCCGGCCGCCCGCCGAGTGCGGGGGCTGAGGCCGCTCAGGCCGGCTCTTCGGCCAGCCAGTCGCGCGGCTTCAGGAACACCTCGTAGAGTTCCGCCTCGCGGCTGCCCGGCTGCGGCTGCCAGTCGTATTTCCAGCTCACCAGGGGCGGCAGCGACATCAGGATCGATTCGGTGCGTCCGCCGGTCTGCAGGCCGAAGATGGTGCCGCGGTCATAGACCAGGTTGAATTCCACGTAGCGTCCCCGGCGGTAGAGCTGGAACTCGCGCTGGCGTTCGGTCCAGGGGGTGTCCATGCGCCGCTCCACGATGGGCGCATAGGCGGGGATGTAGTGGTCGCCCACGCTGCGCATGAAGGCGAAGGTGGTGGCGAAGTCGGGCGCGTTGAGATCGTCGAAGAAGAGCCCGCCGACCCCGCGCGGCTCGGCGCGGTGCTTGAGATAGAAATACTCGTCGCACCACTGCTTGTAGCGGGGATAGGCCTCCTCGCCCAGGGGCGCGCAGGCCTCGCGCGCCACCCGGTGCCAGTGCACCGCGTCCTCGCGGTAGCCGTAGTAGGGGGTCAGATCGAAGCCGCCGCCGAACCACCACACCGGCTCGGCGTCCGGCTTCTCGGCGATGAAGAAGCGCACATTGGCGTGCGAGGTGGGCACATGGGGGTTGCGCGGGTGGATCACCAGCGACACCCCCATCGCCTGGAAGCCGCGTCCGGCCAGCTCGGGGCGCGCCGCGGTGGCGGAGGGGGGCAGCCCCTCGCCGAAGACATGCGAGAAGTTGACCCCGGCCTTCTCGAACACCCGCCCCTCCTCCAGCACCCGGGTGCGACCGCCGCCGCCCTGTTCCCGCTCCCAGCGGTCCTCGCGGAAGTCCTCGCCGTCCAGCTCGGTCAGGGAGTCGCAGATGCGGTCCTGCAGGCCCAGCAGGTAGTGACGGACCGCCTCGATGTCGGGTTGCTCGCTCATGCTCTCTTCCTCAGGCTGGCCGCAGCAGCTCGCCGCTGCGGGCGTCGCGGATCGGGGTGGGGTGGGGCAGCCCGCCCAGGGCACCGTGCAGGATGGCGTCCACGCCCGGGCAGCGCAAGCGCACCTGGAGCGGGCTGCGTGCCGGGGGGCGGCCGGCGCGGTTGGCGCTGGTGGAGACCAGGGCGCCGCCGGCGGCTTCGCACAGTGCCGCCATCAGGGGATGGGCGGTGACCCGGCAGGCGACGCTGTCGCGCCCGCCGCCGATCCACCAGGGCAGGGCGGGTCGCGCCGGCAGCAGCCAGGTGTGGGGGCCGGGCCAGGTGGCGTGCGCCGCCTCCGCGCAGGGGTCCTCGATGCGCGCGAAGGGGGCGAGCTGGTCGATATGGGCGGCGACCAGGATCAGGCCCTTGTGTGCGGGGCGCTCCTTGATCGCCAGCAGGCGCCGCACCGCCGCCGGGTTCAGCGGGTCGCAGCTCAGGCCGTACACCGCCTCGGTGGGGCAGGCGACGATG
>CAZVIG010000060.1:0-9253 GCA_964627395.1 uncultured Sedimenticola sp. | reverse complement strand
CCCTCCCCCGCCATGGCGCTGATCCTGTTCCTGCTGGTCTCGCCGGTGTTCGGGGTCTTCTTCTCGCCGCTGCTGGCGCAGCTCTCGCGCCGTCACGAGTTCGAGGCCGACGCCTTCGCCGCGCGCCACAGCTCGGCGCGCGCCCTGATCGCCGGCCTGCTGCGCCTGTACCGGGACAACGCCAGCACCCTGACCCCGGACCCGCTCTACTCCGCCTTCCACTACAGTCATCCCCCGGCCAGCGAGCGCATCGCGCACCTGCAGGCCCTGGAGGCGGATGCCGATACGCCGCCCGCCGCGGCGCCCGCCACCTGAAACGACCGAGGAGAAAGACCCGTGAAACCGATCGCCACCCTTGCCCTGCTGTGGAGCCTGACCGCTACGGCCACCGCCGGCGAGGCCTTCGACCCCGCCGCCTTCCTAGCCGCCAAGTGCACCGGCTGCCACAGCGATGCGGTGTACAGCCGCCCCGACCACCGCATGCAGAACCGCCAGCAGCTCGAGGCGCAGGTGCGCCGCTGCGACGCCAACGTGGGCACCCGCCTGTTCGACGACGACCTCGAGGCCCTGGTGGACTACCTGGACCGCACCTACTACCACTTCCCCCGCTGAGCGCCATCCCCGAACCGCCGCATGTCGCGCCGTCGCCTCACCAAGCAGCAGCGCCTGCGCATCCAGGCGCGGCGCCGGCAGCTCGCCGACCGCCGTGCCGAGGCGCTCCTGAAGAAGGGGGAATCGGGCGAGCTGCTGGAGGGCCGGGTGATCGTGCGGCATGGCCGCAACCTGCTGGTGCGCGGTCCCGACGATACACCGGTGCACTGCCTGTTCCGCCAGAACCTGGGCGAGATCGTGTGCGGCGACCGCGTGCTCTGGCAGCGCGTGGACGGCGGCGGAGGCGTGGTGGTGGACCGGCTGCCGCGCGACACGGTGCTCTCGCGTCCCGACTTCGCGGGCCACGACAAACCCCTGGCGGCCAACATCACCCAGCTCGTGGTGGTGCTGGCGCCGCGCCCCGAGCCCTCCGGCTATCTGCTGGACCAGTACCTGGTGGCGGCGGAGCGCATCGGGGTGCGCGGCGCCATCTGTCTGAACAAGGCCGACCTGCTGGACGAGGCGCAGCGGGCGGCCTTCCGCGAACGCTTCGCCCACTACCCGCCGCTGGGCTACCCCCTGGTGCAGGTGAGCGCCAAGCGCGAACACGGACTGGACCCGCTGCTGGAGCTGCTGCGCGACCAGACCAGCATCCTGGTGGGCCAGTCGGGGGTGGGCAAGTCGTCGCTGATCAACGCCCTGCTGCCGGCGCCCACCCTGGCCGAGGGCGAGCTGTCGGAGGCCACCGGCCTGGGGCGCCATACCACCTCGGCCGCCACCCTGTACCGGCTGGACAGCGGTGGCGAAATCATCGACTCGCCCGGGGTGCGCAGCTTCCGCCTGGGGCGGATCAGCCGCGAGGCGCTGGAACAGGGCTTTCCCGAGATCCGCGCCCTGCGCGGTCGCTGCCGCTTCAGCGACTGCACCCACCGCCACGAGCCCGGCTGCGCGGTGCGCCAGGCGGTGGAGGCGGGCCGGATCCATCCGCAGCGCCTGGCCAGCTTCCTGCACCTGGCCGAAACCCTGCCCGCCGCCGGGCGATCCTGAATACCGCCCGCCTCAGTGCCGCGTGGGCCTGGGGTCGAAATGCACCACCTGGGGCTCCGGCTCGGGACGCCGGTAGGGATTCTCGTAGTCCAGGTCCACCGTCATGCCCAGCTCGCCCGGGCTGATCTTCACCTGCTTCAGCTCCGGGCGCCGCACCCCCAGCCAGGTGGTGAGGGCCATCGCCAGGTTGTCGCGGCCCGCGGCCAGGGCGTTGGCCAGGCTGGCCGCCACGAAGCGGGTGCGCGCCTCCAGGTCGGGCTCGGCGATGCGCTCCCCCTCCAGCACCACGCCGCCGTCCATCTTGCGGTCCATCCGATCCAGATAGGCCAGTTGCTCCTCCGGCACCGCCCGCCCGCGATCGAATTCCAGTTGTGGTTGGCCGTCCACCAGCACCCCGAGGATGTCGCCCATGCCGCTCTCCTGTGTTGAGTCGCGCATCAGCATACCCGCTGCCGGCGCCGCGAAACGGGACAAAAGGCGCGGGATTCCCCGGAATCCCCTTCCCCAGCATGGCAAAGCGGCGGGCAAGGCGCGGCACGAGCGGATATGCTTGCCGAAGATCCACCGGAACCCGCCGACGGCGGCGGGAATGCAGGACGCAATGCGCCGACTCCTATCACTGCTTATTCTCTTTCTGTTGCTGGCCCTTGCCGGCTGCCGGCACGGCCCGCCCCTGAAGGTAGGCAGCAACCAGTGGCCCGGCTACGAGCCGATGTACCTGGCGCGCGATCTCGGCCTGCTGCCCGCCGATGCGGTGAAGCTGGTGGAGCTACCCTCCTCCACCGAGGTGATCCAATACCTGCGCAACGGCTCCCTGGATGCCGGCATGCTCACCCTGGACGAGGTGATCTCGCTGCTGGCCGAGGGCGTGCCCCTGCAGGTGGTGCTGGTGATGGACGTCTCCGACGGCGCCGACGCGGTGCTGGCACGCCCCGAGATCCGTTCCCTGGAGCAGATCCGCGGCCGGCGCGTGGGGGTGGAGATCTCCGCCCTGGGCGCCCTGATGCTGGAGTCCCTGCTGCAGGCGGCGCACCTGGAACAGAAGGACGTCCAGGTGGTGAACCTGCCGGCGGACCAGCACGCCGGCGCCTTCCGCTCGGGCAAGGTGGACGTGCTGATCACCTTCGAGCCCACCCGCAGCCGGCTGCTGGCCGAGGGGGCGCGCGAGCTGTTCAACAGCCACCAGATTCCCGGGCGCATCATCGACGTGCTGGCGGTGCGCCGCGATGCCGCGCGCGACCACGCCGAGCACCTGCAGCGGCTGCTGGACGCCTACTTCCAGGCGCGCCGCACGATGCGCGAGGATCCGGACGGCGCCAACCGGCGCATGGCGCCCCGTCTCGGGGTCAGCCCCGAGACCCTGAAGACCATGTTCGCCGGCATGCACCTGCCCGACCTGGCCGAGAACCGCGACTGGCTGGGCGGCCCGCGCCTGACCCGCCAGGCGGAGCGGCTGGCGCGGATGATGCGCGACTGGCAGCTCATCGCCGCCACCCCGAGCCTGGACGGGCTCGCCGACCCCAGGTACCTTCCCGCCCAATGAATGCCGCGACCTTCGCCATCCACAGCACCCGCCTGCGCCGCTGGCTGCCGCTCATGGTGGGGCTGGCCATGCTGCTGCTGATCGCCATCTTCGGCATCAGCGAGATCCGCGACGAGCTGGCGCAGGCCGAGGCCGACGCCGCGCGGGTGGTGCAGCTCACCGCCTCGCAGCTCACCGCCCCCATCCGCCGCGCCCTGGAGAGCGGCGACGACGACGAACTGCGCACCCTGGTGAGCAGCATCGCCCTGCACGACGCGGTGGACCGGGTGGCGCTCACCGACGAGCGCCTGAACATCCTGCAGAGCAGCCGCTACGCCCTGCTGGGCAAGCCGCTCACCGCCCTGATCCCCGGGCTGCCCGCCTTCCGGGTACATCTGCAGCAGGACCATGTGGAGATGATCCCGGCGAAGGACAGTCGGCTCGGCATCGTCGCCATCCACTACACCCCGCCCGGCGCCGGGCGCGAAGAGGGGCGCACCGCCCTCCTCTGGCTGCAGGTGGACATGGCGCGCAACCGCCAGGCCCTGCTGCTGGACCTGGCCCGCCGTCTGGGCACCACCTCGGCGGTGGCGCTGCTGATGACCCTGCTCCTGCTGTGGTGGCTGCAGCGCCGCGTGACCCGTCCCCTGGAACAGCTCGCCGGCGCCACCCACCGGATCGCCGAGGGCGACCTGGACCTGAAGCTGGCGGTCAGCGGCGAGGGCGAGATCGCCACCCTGGCGAACGCCATGCAGCGCATGGTGGTACGTATCCGCGACACCATCTCCGCCCTGCGCGAGAGCGAACAGCGCCTCTCCATCACCCTGGATTCCATCGGCGACGCGGTGCTGGTCACCGACCTCAACGGCCTGATCACCCGCCTCAATCCCAAGGCGGAGGAACTCACCGGCTGGAGCGAGGCCGAGGCCCTGGGCAAGCCGGTGATCGAGGTGTTCCACATCGTCAACGCCGAGACGCGGGAGCCGGCAGAACACCCCGTGGCGCGGGTGCTGCGCGAGGGCGTGGTGGTGGGCCTGGCCAACCACACCACCCTGATCGCGCGCGACGGCCGCGAGTTCCAAATCGCCGACAGCGCCGCCCCCATCCGCGACGCCGAGGGCAACACCCTGGGCGTGATCATGGTCTTCCAGGACGTCACCGACCGCTACCGCATGGAATCGGAGCTGCTGCAGCTTCACCAGCGCCTGGAGGGCATCCTCCAGTCCCTGCCCGATCCCTGCTTCATCCTCGACCGCGAGGGCCGCTACCTGGACGTGCTGGGCGGCGCGGAGGAGTTGCTGGCCGCCAACCGCGAGCACCTGCTGAACAAGACCATCGCCGAGGTGCTGCCGCCGGAGGATGCCGAACCGCTGATGGCCGCCGTCCAGGCCACCCTGGACACCGGCCGCCCGGTGCGCCTGGAATACAGCCTGCATACGCTTTCCGGCCCGCGCCACTTCGAGGGGGCGACCGCGCCCATCCAGCTCGACGAGCGGCAGCGCGCGGTGATCTGGCTGGCGCGCGACAAGACCGCGCAGAAGGACGCCGAGGAGAAGCTGCTGCACCTCGCCTATCACGACCAGCTCACCGGCCTGGCGAACCGCAAGCTGATGGTGCAGCGCATCAACGAGGCGCTGGCGCGGGCGCGCCGGCAGGGCCGCTACGGCGCGGTGCTGTTCTTCGACATCGACCGTTTCAAGGACATCAACGACTCCCTGGGCCATCCCGCAGGCGACCAGCTCCTGCGTCACATCGGCCAGTTGATCCGCGCCGCGATCCGCACCGAGGACCTGGCGGCGCGCTTCGGCGGCGACGAGTTCGTGATCGTGCTCGAGGACATCGGCGACAGCCTGGTCACCGCCTCCAGCCATGCCGAGCATGTGGCGGAGAAGATCCGCCACCTGTGCAATGCGCCGATCCTGATCGACGGCACCGAACAGTACATCACCACCAGCACCGGTATCGTCATCTTCCCCGCAGACGACCAGGACGAGCCGCACGACGCCGACGCCCTGCTCAAGCAGGCGGACATGGCGATGTTCAACGCCAAGCAGTCGGGCCCCAACCACATCTGCTTCTTCGCCAGCGATCTGCAGCGCGCGGCGGAGAACCGCCTCAAGCTGCACCGCGAGCTGCGCGACGCCCTGCGCGACGAGCAGTTCGTGCTGCACATCCAGCCGCGGGTGGACGGCCAGGGCCACTGGACCGGAGGCGAGGTGCTGGTGCGCTGGCAGCATCCGGAACACGGGCTGGTGCTGCCGGCCACCTTCATCCCGGCGGCGGAGACCAACGGCCTGATCGAACACATCGACCGCTGGGTGATCTCGCACGCCATCGCCGCGCTCGGCCAGCGCCAGCGCGAGCTGCCGGAGTTTTTCGACAGCCTGTCGTTCAACATCACCGCCGGGCTGCTGCTCGACCCCGCCTTCCCCGAGGAACTCCAGCAATGGCTGCTGGAGGCGGCCCTGGACCCCTCGATGGTGGAGCTGGAGATCACCGAACGGGTGCTGCTGGGCGACCGTCAGCAGGCGGCGGAGGTGATCGGGCAATTGCGGCGCCTGGGGGTGCACTTCTCCATCGACGACTTCGGCACCGGCTATTCCTCGCTGCGCTATCTGCAGCAACTGCCCATCGACACCCTGAAGATCGACCGCTCCTTCATCGAGCGTCTGCCGCATCACGCCGGCGACAGCCGCATCGTCACCACCATCATCGACATGGCGCGCCACCTGGCGTTGCACGTCACCGCGGAGGGGGTGGAGAAGGAGGAGCAGCTACGCTTCCTGCAGGAGCGCGGCTGTCATCAGTTCCAGGGCTATCACTTCGCCCGCCCCATGCCCTGGGACGAGTTCTTCGAGGGCATCGCCTGACGACGGGCCGCGGCCGGCTCAGGCGATGAACTGGGCGCCTGGCAGCAGGGCCTCGTCGAACTGCTCCGGCAGGGCCTCTAGCAGCGCCAGCGCCTCGGCCAGCGGCAGCTCCAGACGCAGCATGCCCCGGTCCTCGGGATAGAGCAGCTCAACCTGCACCCGTCCCGGCGCGTCCCCCTGGTATAGCTGCAGCACCAGCTCGTTGGCGTCGATGATGCCGATGTAGTTGTCCGGCTGCGCCAGCAGCCTTTCGGCTAGCGCGCGGATGCGACCGCCGGCGAGCTGCTCCGGCTGTGCCGAGGAGACCGCCATGCCGCCGTGGTAGTCCTGATAGAAGACGCGGAAGATGGGACTGCGGCCTGCCATGGCTCAGGCCCGCCGCCAGGTGGTGCCTTCGGGACCGTCCTCGAGCACGATGCCCGCCTCTTGCAACCGATCGCGGATGCGGTCCGCCTCGGCCCAGTCGCGCGCCGCCTTGGCCTCGGCACGCCGTGCGATCAGCGTCTCGATCTCAGCGTCCGAGAGCCCGCTGTCCGCCACCCCGGCGCGCAGATAGTCCTCCGGCGCCTGCTGCAGCAGCCCCAGGATGCCGCCCATCCGCCGCAGCGCCGCGCCCAGCCCGGCGGCGGCCGCCTCGTCGCTGCCGCGCAGGCGGTTGATCTCGCGCACCAGCTCGAACAGCACCGCCAGCGCCTCGGGGGTGTTGAAGTCGTCCTGCATGGCGGCGTGGAAGCGCGCCTCGAAGTCCTCGGCGCCGGCCGGTTCCGCCTCGGGCAGGCCGCGCAGGGCGGTGTACAGCCGGGTCAGGGCGGCGCGCGCATTGTCCAGGTGCTCGTCGTCGTAGTTGAGCGGGCTGCGGTAGTGGCTGGTGAGGATGAAGTAGCGCACCTCCTCCGGCTGGTAGCGCTCGAGGATCTCGCGCACCGTGAAGAAGTTGCCCAGCGACTTGGACATCTTCTCGTCGTTGATGCGCACGAAGCCGTTGTGCATCCAGTAGCGCACGAAGGGGTGGCCGGTAGCACCCTCCGACTGCGCGATCTCGTTCTCGTGGTGCGGGAAGGTGAGGTCCGCGCCGCCGCCGTGGATGTCGAAGGTGTCCCCCAGGGCGCTGGTGGACATCGCCGAGCACTCGATGTGCCAGCCGGGGCGCCCCGCCCCCCAGGGCGAGTCCCAGGCCGGCTCGCCCGGCTTGGCCGCCTTCCAGAGGGCGAAGTCCAGCGGGTCGCGCTTGCCCTCGCCCGGCTCCACCCGCGCGCCCGCCTCCAGGTCGTCGATCGACTTGCCGGAGAGCTTGCCGTACTCGGGGAAGCTGCGCACGTCGTAGTAGACGTCGCCGTTCTCCGCGCGGTAGGCATGGCCGCGCTCCAGCAGACGCTCGATCATGGCGATGATCTCGGACAGGTGCTCGGTGGCGCGCGGCTCCAGGTCCGGCGGCAGCACCCCCAGGGCGGCGGCGTCCTCGCGCATCGCCCGGATGTAGCGCTCGGTCAGCTCGTGGAAGGGCTCGCCGCGCTCGTTGGCGCGCGCGATGATCTTGTCGTCGATGTCGGTGATGTTGCGCACATAGGTGACCTCCAGCCCCAGCGCCTTGAGGTAGCGGTAGACCACGTCGAACACCACCATCACCCGCGCATGCCCCAGATGGCACAGGTCGTACACCGTCATGCCGCAGACGTACATGCGCACCTTGCCGGGCTCCAGGGGCTCGAAGGGCTCCTTGCGGCGGGTGAGGTCGTTGTGGATCTTCAGCATCGGGATCACCGTCTATCGGAAAAGGCGAATTCTACCGGATTCTTATAGAGTTTCTCGCGCCGGCGAGTCCGGCTACACTCGGGCCTCCGTCATCATCCAAGGACCGCTGGAAACCACCATGTTCAAGAAACTGCTGCTGCTCTGCCTGCTCGCCCTGCCCCTGGCCACGACCGCCGAATCCGCCAAGGAGGTCCAGGTGCTGATGAAGACCAGCAAGGGCGACATCACCCTCAGCCTCTACCCCGACAAGGCGCCCAAGACGGTGGCCAACTTCCTGCGCTATGTGGACGAGGGTTTCTACGACGGCACCATCTTCCACCGCGTGATCCCCGGCTTCATGATCCAGGGCGGCGGCCTGACCCCGGACATGAAGAAGAAACCCACCCATGCACCGATCGAGAACGAGGCGAAGAACGGCCTCAAGAACGTGCGCGGCAGCATCGCCATGGCGCGTACCAGCGACCCCCACTCGGCCACCTCGCAGTTCTTCATCAACCACCGCGACAACCCCAATCTGGACTATCCCAGCTTCGACGGCTGGGGCTATGCGGTGTTCGGCAAGGTGAGCAAGGGCATGGACGTGGTGGACGCCATCGCCTCGGTGCCCACCACCACCCGCGACGGCCGCAAGAACGTGCCGGTGGAGCCGGTGGTGATCGAATCGGTCCGCCGCCTCCCCTGAGCAGGCACCCGAGAACATACCTGGCGCCATCCGGCGCCCCATCCCCAACGAGGAAAGACTTACCGTGATTACCCTGAAGACCAGCCTGGGCGACATCGTCATCGAACTGAACCACGAGGCCGCCCCCAAGACCTGCGAGAACTTCGAGCAATATGTGCGCGACGGCTTCTACGACGGCACCATCTTCCACCGCGTGATCGACAACTTCATGATCCAGGGCGGCGGCTTCCTGCCCGACATGATGCAGAAGGCGACCCGCGACCCCATCGAGAACGAGGCCAACAACGGCCTGAGCAACGAGACCGGCACCATCGCCATGGCGCGCACCATGCAGCCGCATTCGGCCTCCTCGCAGTTCTTCATCAACGTGGCGGACAACAAGTTCCTGGACTACCCGGGCCAGGACGGCTGGGGCTACTGCGTGTTCGGCAAGGTGGTCGAGGGCATGGACGTGGTGAACCGCATCAAGGGCGTGGAGACCACCAACCGCGCCGGCCACTCCGACGTGCCGGTGGAGCCCATCGTGATCGAGAAGGCCATCATCGACGAGGATTGAGAAGACACTACCCGGTATCGACCGCGAAGGACGCAAAGTACGCGAAGACTCTCTACTTCTCAGGGCACACCGCACATCCCGGTGCCAGAGTAAGCCCCGCTGGCGGCATAACTGTCCGGGAAATCATGTCCCTCCCCCGCTTGCGGGGGAGGCCAGGAGGGGGAGCGTGCCGAGCGACACGCAAGCGGTTTTCACACACCTCCTGCGACGATTCCCTTTCCCCTCCCCAACCC
>CAZVIG010000059.1:8583-9522 GCA_964627395.1 uncultured Sedimenticola sp. | reverse complement strand
CGCAGGGCACCCGGAGCGTCAGCGGAGGGCAAGTCGTCGGGGGCCCTTTCTTTTGCCTACTTTTCTTTGGGCAAGCAAAGAAAAGTAGGGCGCGTGCGGGCCGCCGCCCGCTTTTAGAATGGTCTGCCGCGCAGCGGCAACAACGCTTTCTTCATTTCTCCGGTCAGCAGTGCCACTTGGGGGAGGCGATCTGCGGTCGCCCGCAAGGCGTGATTCCAGCTGCCTGTCGAAGATCCTGTCATCCCTTGCGACACGCAGCTTTCGACAAGATCGGGCAGGTTTTTCCGGACAGTCATGTCCACCCCCGGGAAAGCCCGCTTGATTTCTGCCCGGCATGTCGGTAAAAACCTGCGCCCTGACTTTCAACAGCGGAGTAGTGTCGCATGGCCGTGGAGCTTCCCCCCGATTACCGCCCCAGCCCCGACGAGGAATACATGAACCCCATGCAGCTGGAGTATTTCCGTCGCAAGCTGCTCGCCTGGCGGGAGGAGCTGATGCAGGAGGCCCAGGAGACCCTGGACAACCTGCGCGACACCGCCTATCAGGAGGTGGGGGACGAGGCCGACCGCGCCAGCCGCGAGAGCGAACACGGCCTGGAGCTGCGCACCCGCGACCGCTATCGCAAGCTGCTGCGCAAGATCGAGCAGGCGCTGGAGCGCATTGAGGACGGCAGCTACGGCTACTGCGAGGACACCGGCGAGCCGATCGGGGTCAAGCGCCTGGAGGCGCGCCCCATCGCCACCCTGAGCATCGACGCCCAGGAACGCCGCGAGATGAAGGAAAAGGTCCTGGCCGACCGCTGATCGACCTTCAGCTTTCTCCGGGGCGGGGCGTGCGCGCCACCGCCCAGATCTCCACCCATTCCGCCCCCGCCTGCTTCAGCGCGACCGCCGCGGCGCGCACGCCCCGCCCCGGAGAAAGCTGAAGGTCGATCAGCGG